>DATJVV010000035.1:0-5391 GCA_035501635.1 Solirubrobacteraceae bacterium
CGCGATGGACGAGGCAGATCTCATCTGCGCGGTCGGCGCGCGCTTCGATGACCGCATCACGGGCAAGCTCTCGGAGTTCGCTCCGCGTGCGAAGTTCATCCACATCGACGTGGATCCGGCGGAGATCTCCAAGAACGTGCCCGCTCACATCCCGATCGTGGGGGACGCCAAGAACGTGCTCGCCAAGCTGGCCGTCGAGTACCGGGCGCTGAGCGCCGATCCCGGACGACTGGACGAGTGGTGGGAGCGGATCGAGGGCTGGCGCAAGCAGTACCCGCTCTCCTATGAGGATTCCAGCGACGCGGAGATCAAGCCCCAGTACATGGTGCAGGCGCTCTACGAGGCCACGGGAGGCGAGGCGATCGTGACCAGCGACGTGGGTCAGCACCAGATGTGGACGGCCCAGTACTACGACTTCCCGGCGCCGCGGCGTTGGATCAACTCTGGCGGCCTGGGCACGATGGGCTTCGGGCTGCCGGCCGCGATGGGGGCGGCGGTGGCGTGCCCGGACCAGCTGGTTTGCTGCATCGCCGGGGACGGGTCGGTGCAGATGAACGCCCAGGAGCTGGCCACGTGCGCTCAGGAGAAGATCCCGATCAAGGTGTTCATCATGAACAACGGCTACCTGGGCATGGTGCGCCAGTGGCAGGAGCTGTTCTGGGATCGCAAATACAGCCACGTGGAGACGGGCGAGTTCCCAGACTTCGTCAAGCTGGCGCAGGCCTATGGGGCCACCGGGGCGCGGCTGGCGGACAAGCGCACGCTGGTGGCGGACATGCGCGAGGCGATCGCCACCGAGGGCCCGGTGGTGGTGGACGTGCGGGTGACCAGGGAGGAGAACACCTATCCGATGATCCCGGCGGGCCAGGCGGCGCGGGAGATGGTGGGATGAGGGCGATGAGACCGGGGGGACGGAATGGGTGAGCCCGCCACCAAGGAGCCGCTGAGCCTCGCCGAGCTGGAGGCGTCCGCGGGCCTGCGCACGGGGCGCAAGCACGTGCTGTCGATCCTGGTGGAGAACAAGTCGGGGGTGCTCACGCGCATCGCGGGGCTGTTCGCGCGGCGGGGCTTCAACATCGACACGCTCACGGTGGGACCCACCGACGACGAGGAGATCTCACGGGTGACGCTCACCGTGGACGGGGCGCTGCACCCGATCGACCAGGTGACCAAGCAACTGCACAAGCTGGTGAACGTGCTGAAGATCCGCGACCTGGAGCCGGGCGACACGGTCTCGCGTGAGCTGGCGCTGTTCAAGGTGGCCGCCGACGGCGCCCAGCGGGGAGAGCTGATGCAGATCACCGAGATCTTCAGGGGCAAGGTGGTGGACGTGACCAAGCGCTCGGTGATCGTGGAGGTGACGGGGACGACGGAGAAGATCGAGGCGTTCGAGGGGATGGTGCGGCCGTTCGGGTTGATCGAGATGATGCGCACAGGGGAGATCGCGATCGCGCGCGGACGCAGCGAGACCTGACCCGGTGGACGTCGAGGTCGATGTCCCGCTCAGGTCGCCCGGCTCGACGCGGAGCGGGCGGCGGTTCGAGCTCGGCGAGCAGGAGCACAGGGCGCTTGGCGCGCGCCTGGAGCTGGCGACGAGCAGGGCGAGGCGCGGCGGCGAGCCGACCCTGGCTACCACCACGATCGAGCTCCCCGGCGACGTGGACCCGAGCGCCGTCGTCTGCGCCTCACGGCGCGCCGGCGAGTCCTGGATGGCCTTCGAGCAGCCCGACCGCGACGGCGCGGCGCTGGCGACGCTGGGCGAGGCGGTGCGGCTGGGGGCCACGGGAGAGGAGCGCTTCGCGGCGCTGGCGGATCGTTGGCGGCGGTTGGCCGCGGCGGCGGTTGGCGGCGAACGGGCGGGGGAGGGCCATCGTGAGAATGGGGGCCTGGTGGCGGTGTGCGGGTTCGCCTTCGCGCCCCGGGGAGGACGCTCGCCCGAGTGGGAGGGGTTCGAGCCGGGGTCGCTGATCGTGCCCGAGGTGGCGATCCGCCGGCATCGGCCGGGCAGGGGCGTGGACGGTGGTAGTGGTGGGGCGCGGGTGCGGCTCACGCTGAGCGCGCTGGTGGCCGGCGACGACACCCCGGCGGAACTGCTCGAGCGCTTACTGGCGCGCCTGAACGAGCTGCACGAACGGCCTCTGCCGCTGCTCGAGCCCGCGCCCGCGGGCCGCTACGAGGTGGTGAGCGCGATGCCGCCAGAGCATTATGAGGCGGCGGTGGCGCGGGCCGTGGAGCTGATCGGGCGGGGCGCATTGGAGAAGGTCGTGCTGGCGCGAGAGGTGCGGGTGCACGCTCCCCGAGCCCACGACCCGGCGGCGGTGCTCGGTGTGCTGCGAGACGCTTTCCCCGGCTGCTTCTGCTTCTGCGTGGGTCGCGGCGAGACCACGCTGGTGGGCGCGAGCCCCGAGCTGCTGGTGCGCCGGGAAGGGCACCGGGTGAGCACGCTGGCGCTCGCGGGCTCCAGCAGGCGCAGCGCCGACCCGGCGGTGGACGACCACCTGGGCGAGCAGCTGCTGCGCGACGAGCACTACCGCGAGGAGCACGCGATCGTGGCGCGGCGCATCGAGCGCACGCTGCGGCCCCATGCGATCTGGACGGCGCTGGCGCCGGAGCCAACGCTGGCGCGCATCGCCAACATCCAGCATCTGGCCACGCCGATCCGGGCGCAGCTGGCGGCGCCGATCGACGTGCTGGAGCTGGCGGGCCTGCTGCATCCCACGCCCGCCGTCGGCGGTGAGCCGCGGGATCGGGCCACGCCGTTGATCCCGGCCCTGGAGGGTCTCGATCGCGGCTGGTACTCCGGTCCGCTGGGCTGGACGGACGCCACCGGGGACGGCGAGCTGTGCGTGGCGCTGCGCTGCGCGCTGCTGCGAGGGGCGCTCGCGCGCTGCTACGCGGGCAACGGCATCGTGCGCGACTGCGAGCCGAGGGCGGAGCTGGCCGAGACCGAGGTCAAGCTCCAGGCGCTGCTGCCGCTGCTGGCCGGCTGAGGCTCAGTCGCCGAGCGCCCGCTGGACGGCGTGCTCGACGCGGCGGTGCAGCTCGCGGTTGGCGCCGCGCTCGCCCCGCACGTGGATCAGCGTGGATCCGGCGCCCGGCTCAAGGGCCCGCTCGAGCGCTTGGCGGAAGACGGGTATGGTGGGCGGCCGCTCGTAGGCGAGACCGAACAACGAGGCGAGCCGCGCGAAGTCCATGCCGGTGGGCGTGGCGACGTGCTCGGTGTAGGCGTCGTGGCCGAGAACGTGCGAGTCGGCGAGGGGCAGGAACTCGAAGATGCCCCCGCCACCGTTGTCGAGCAGCACGATGGTGAGCTCCAGCTGGTGACGGGAGAGGGCAAGCAGGCCTCCCATGTCGTGGGCGAGCGCCACGTCGCCGATCATCAGGACCACTGGAGGGCCGCCGTTGGCGGCCACGCCGAGCGCGGTCGAGACGGTGCCGTCGATGCCGTTGGCGCCGCGGTTGCACAGGACCTCCGGAGGGTCGGCGCGCACGGGCCAGAAGCACTCGATGTCGCGCACTGGCATGGAGGAGGCCACGAACAGAGTGGCGTCGGCGGGCAACAGCGCACCGAGCTCGCCGGCCACGGCGGGCTCACTCGGGGTGGTGCCGGCGAGCGTGGCGCCGATCGCCTCGGCGGCGCATGCGTCGGCACCGCGCCAGCTCTCGAGCCAGCCCTCCTCGGTGGGATGGTCCCTCTGTGGCGTTGGGACGAACACGATCTCGTCGTCCGCTTCAGCTTCCCGCCGTTCCTCCTCTTCCACCCACGGTGGCAGGGCGCCGGGCCAGAGGTGCTCGGGGGAGTCGAACAGGGCGATCGAGGGATCGAGCGCGAGCGAGCAGCTCACCACCGCCGCGGGATCCTGCCAGGAGGCCTCGAGATCGAAGGCGATCTGAGGCACGTCGTGCAGTCCGGCGAGCCAGTTGCGCAGAGGCTTGGAGACCGGAAGATCGCCTACCCGCACGACGACGTCGGGTCTGTGGCCGGTCAGGAACGGCTCGTGGCGGAGCAGGTGGTCGTAGTGGGCGATGGCGGCATCGCTGGTGCGTGCGCCGGAGAGGGGATCGGCCAGCAGTGGCCAGCGAGCTGCGCCGCAGAACCACGCCGCGGCTTCGGCGAGAGGCCCGCCGCGCTCATAGCGGCCCGCCACGACGAGTCCGCGGCGGGCGCCCCGCAGCAGATCGACGAACTCGTCGAAGTCGTCGTCCTCCATCGGATGGGCCAGCACGCGCCGCAGGTACGGCCTGCCGTCAGAACGTCCGGTTGGATCCCGGGGCAGGGGCTCCTGGCAGACGAGTGGATCGCGCAGGGGGAAGTTGAGGTGCACCACGCCGGGCCGGTCTTCCAGGGCGGTGGCGTAGGCGCGGCAGGCGAGGGTTCGGATCCAGCGCAGGCTCTCGGCGCTCGCGGGCGGGGCCTCGACCTCGAAGAACCACTTGGCGGCCGAGCCGAACAGCTTCAGCTGGTCGATCGTCTGTCCGGAGCCGTTCTCGCGCAGCTCCGCGGGCCGGTCGGCGCTCAACACCATCAGCGGCACCCGCGCCTCGCGGGCCTCGATCGCGGCGGGCAGCAGCTCGGCCAGGGCGGTGCCCGACGTGCATGCCACGGCCACCGGTCTGCGGGAGGACTTGGCGAGGCCAAGAGCGAAGAACCCGGCGCCGCGCTCGTCAACGTGGGAGTAGCAGCGCAGGCCCGGCTCGTTGGCCAGACTCAAGACCAGCGGCGCGCAGCGCGAGCCCGGCGAGGTGCATGCCGCTTGCATGCCGCAGCGGGTGAGCTCCTGCGCGAACGCGCGCAGCAGCAGGTAGGTGTCGGCGCCCGAGCTCAGGCCGGGAACGCTATAGCCACGGGACCTAGGATGATCGGGTGAACGAGAACCTCGTGTTCCTGCACGGCTTCGCGGGCAGCCGGCTGACGTGGGATGGGGTGATCGGGGGTCTGACCTCGGCGACGACCGTGCGGCCGCTGGCGCTCGACCTGCCCGGGCACGGCGCCGCGTGGGACGCGCCGCGGCCGATCTCCTTCGCGGGCTGTGTGGAGCACGTGCTCGCGCAGACCCCCGAGCGCTTTGCGCTGTGCGGCTACTCGCTCGGGGGCCGGGTGGCGCTGCACGTGGCGCTCGCGGCTCCCGAGCGGGTGAGCCGGCTGGTGCTCGTTTCCAGCACCGCCGGGATCGCCGATCCCGCCGAGCGGGCATTGCGGCGCGAGGCCGACCGCCGGCTGGCCGCGGAGCTCGAAGGGGTCTCGCTCGCCCGGTTCGTCGAGCGCTGGTGCGCCCAGCCGATGTTCGCCAAGGATCCCCTCGCGGTTCAGGAGCTCGCACGGGCCGACTACCGACACAGCCGGCCTGCGGCGCTGGCGGCGGTGCTGCGGGGCATCGGCACAGGTGAGAT
>DATJVV010000036.1:0-4721 GCA_035501635.1 Solirubrobacteraceae bacterium
CGCCGCGTTTGACGGCCCTGGCCGAGATCAGGCCGGCGATGGCGCCGAGGATCACGAGGATCAGGGCCATCGCGAAGAAGCCCCAGAAGTAGGTGAAGTCGTTGCCGATCGGAAGGTAGTAGTAGAGCAGCCACGCCAGCCCCAGCAGCACGAACCAGAGGGCGCCCATGAAGAAGATGCCGGCGGCCATCCCCACCGCCGCGCCCTTGGCGAGCTTGGTGGCCTTCTCGGCCATCTCCGCCTTGGCCAACTCGATCTCTTCGCGCACCAGCAGGGTGGCGCGGTCGGATATCTCGGCGATCGCGGTCACGATCCCCTGAGCCCCCTCGGGCCCGGAGCCCGCGGGGCCGCCACTGCGGGGAGAGCTGCTCACTCCGGCGGCTCCTCGGCGAACAGCCGCCGCCACAGGCGTGCGGCGACCCGCTGGGCGGCCATCGTGGCGAGCGCGCTCACGGCGGTCAGCAGGCCCGACCACATCACGCGCTTGACGAGCTCGTTCTCCATCCGGCGCAGTCTAACCCGGTGCGGGGACGTCGGCCCGGGCGGGCACCTCGGCGCCGGGGCGCTCGAGGCCGCCGCACACGGTCTCCACCACCAGCCACTTGGCCCGCTCGTAGTGCTCCTCGCCCCGGGGCAGCAGGTCGAAGATCCAGCCCGTGAGCATCTGCTCGATCGCCCCGTAGAAGGCCATCGCCGCGAAGCGCGCGTCGATCTCGGGCTTGAAGGCCCCCTCCTGCTGAGCCGCCGTGACGATCTCGCCGATCAGCTCGTACGCCTGGCGGATCTGACCGAGATGGGTCTGGCCGAAGGAGTTCGCCGCGCGGGTGACCTCCACGATGATCACCTTCATCAGGTCCGGGTCGTGGCGGTAGGAGTCCACGATGAAGGAGGCGATCTCCTGCAGCTTCTCCCGCGCCGGCAGCTCCCGCGCGTCCACCTCGCGGATCGTCTGCAGCATCACGTTCCAGCGCTCCAGGAACAGCGTGTCGAGCACCTCGTCCTTGGAGGCGAAGTAGTGGTACACGAGCCCGTAGGCCACCCCGGCCTCGTCGGCGATGTCCGCCACCCGGCAGGCGTGAAAGCCCTGCCGGGCGAACACCCGCACCGCCGCGTCCAGGATCAGTCGCCGCTTGTCCGCCTTGGGGTCTCCCGCGGCCGCGCGACTGGCGCTCACCGATAGACCTCGGGGCGGCGGTTGGCGAGCGCGGGCAGCTGGGCGCGGATCTCGGCCTGGCGCTCGAGGTCCAGCTCGGCGATCGCGTAGCCGGGGCCGTCGGGCGCCTGGGCCAGCACCACCCCCCAGGGATCCACGATCATGGAGCGCCCGCCCGAGCGCTGGCCGCCGGGGTGGGCGCCCACCTGATTGGCGGCGATCACGAAGGTCTGGTTCTCGATCGCGCGCGCACGCACGAGCACGTCCCAGTGATCGCGGGTGGTGGGCAGGGTGAAGGCGGAGGGCAACGCGAAGGTCCGCGCGCCGCGGACGGCGAGCACGCGAAAGAGCTCGGGGAAGCGCAGGTCGTAGCAGACCGCCAGCCCCAGCCGCATGCCGTCGGCGGTGGCGCTCAGCACGATCTCCTCGCCCGGCAGCTCGAGGTCGGACTCCCGGTATGAGCGCCCCTCGACGGTCACGTCGAACATGTGCAGCTTGCGGTACACCGCCGCCACGCCCCCCGCGGCGGAGACGTGCACGCAGGTGTTCGCAAGCTTCTCCTCGCCGGGGATCCGCTCCAGGAAGGAGCCCGCCACCAGGTCCACCGACAGCTCTGCCGCCAGCGCGCGCGCCCAGGCCACCGCGGGGCCGTCCAGCGGCTGGGACGCCGCCCGCAGCTGCTCGTCGCCGCCCATCGCCGTCCACTTCTCGGGCAGCACCACCAGCCGCGCCCCGCCGGCCACCGCCGCCCGGATGAGCCGCTCGGCGAGCGCGAGGTTGGCGTCGTAGTCGGCGCCTGAGTTGAGCTGGACTGCCGCTGCCTTCAAGATACGTTCCCTTGCCTGCGCCCCTCGCTCGCGAGAGCCGCCGGAGCCGCTCTGAGCCTCTCCATCCCCTGAATAGATTGACTAGTCAGTCAACGTACCGAAGCATAGCCGTCAGGGGCGGCGCTGGCGGGCGAGCTCCGCTAGCAGGAGCTTCGAGTGGATGGCCCCGATCAGCTCCCGCAGCGGCTCGGCTCCCGCCTCCACGATCTCGATCGCCCGCTCCAGCTCCACCTCGCCGGCCAGTCGCCGCAGCACGGCCCGCACCTCCTCCGCCACCAGCGGCTCCAGCGCCTCCCGGTAGCGCAGCGTGTCGTACACCGTGAAGCCCAGCGCCTCGTCGTAGCCGCCCGCGCGGAAGCGGCTGATGGCCTCGATGATCTTCACGTCCTCGGCCCCGTAGCCGCCCCGGGTGGGCGTGAGCACGCCGATCTCCACCAGCCGCGCGAGCACGTTCTGGGGGATGGCGTAGCGCTCCCGGATCTCCCGTGCGGGCACCCGCGCCCGGCGCTCGGCGCTGGCCAGGGCGCTTTCCACGATGCGATCCTCGAACTCGATCAGCGCCCGCACCCGCTCGAGGTCGTCTTCGAGCATCTGCTTGATCACCCGCAGGGGCATGAACCGCTCCTCCTGCAAGCGCTTGATCAGGATGATCCGCTCCACGTAGTCGTGCGGGTAGTAGGCCATGTTGCGGCTCGTTCGCACCGGCTCGGGCAGCAGCCCCTCCCGCAGGTAGTGGCGGATCGTGCCCGCGCTCACCCCCGCCCGCTTGGCGAGCTCGCCGATCTTCAGCAGATCCTCCCGGCCGACCGCGCTCACGCCCGGAAGCTCACCCCCCGCGGGGACTCCGGCGTCCCCGCCGCCGCCCCCGCCGCCAGCAGCTCGGCCACCCGCTCGGGGGAGTAGCCCGCGGCCCGCAGCGCCTGCTCGGTGTGCTCGCCCAATGCCGGCCCCGGCAGGCGGGCGTGATCGCCGGGGGTGCGCGAGAGCTTGATCGGCAGCCCCAGCTGGCGCACGGGCTGGACGGCGCCGGGCTGCACGAGCTCCACCACCATCTCCCGCTCGCGCACCAGCTCCGAGGAGAGGACCTCCTCCCGCTCGAGCACTGGCTCCAGGCAGCAGTCGTGCTCGCGCGCGAACTCCTCCCACCGCGCGCGCGTGCGCCCCAGGAAGATCTCCACCACCTGCCCGTGCGCCTCCGAGCCGGGCCCCTCGAACTGGCGCTCGATCAGCTCCTCCCGGCCCACGCCCCGGCAGAAGGCCTGCCAGAACTTCGGCTCCAGCGCCCCCAGGGTCACCCAGCCGTCGGCGCACTCATACGGCCGGTAGCAGATCACCGAGCCCGCCAAAAGCAGCTCGCCCCGCCGCGGCGCGTTCCCGTCGGCGAAGTAGGCGCCCGCCACCATCGCAAGCCACGACAGGGCGCCGTCCGCCATCGACACGTCCACCACCTGCCCCTCACCGGAGCCCGGCCGGGCGGGCGTGCCGTCGCCGTCGCGCTCGCGCAGCGCCGCCAGGATGCCGAACGCCGCCATCAACGCCCCGCCGCCGAGGTCCGCGATCTGGCCCGCCGCCTGCACCGGCGCCCCACCCCGCTCGCCGGTGAGCCCCAGCAGGCCCACGAGGCCCAGGTAGTTCATGTCGTGCCCGGACGCGTCTCGCCTGGGGCCGCTCTGGCCGTACCCGCTGATCGCGCAGTACACGATCCCAGGGTTCACCTCCCGCATCCGCTCATAGCCCACCCCCAGCCGCTCCAGCACCCCCGGCCGGAAGGACTCCAGCACCACGTCGTGCTCGCCCACCAGCGCCAGCAGCGCCTCCCGGCCGCCCTCGCTCTTGAGGTCCAGCCGGATCGAGCGCTTGTTGCGGTTCAGCGCCAGGAACAGCGCCGACTTCGCGCTCTCCTCCACGCCCTCCACGTAGGGGGGCGACCAGCGGATGTAGTCGCCCATGCCCGTGTCCTCCACCTTCAGCACCTCCGCCCCGAAGTCCGCCAGCAGCAGCGAGCAGAAGCCTCCCGGCAGCAGCCTGGAGAGGTCGAGCACGCGGACGCCCTGAAGGGGCAGGCTCACGCCTACGCCCCCGCCGGCGTGACGTTCAGCAGCCTCCTGGCCTCCTCCACCGTGGCCGGCCGCCGGCCCACCTCTTCGGCCATCTTCCGCGCCTGGGCGATCAGCTCCCCGTTGGAGCTCGCCATCCCGCCGTCCGGCAGGTAGAGGTTGTCCTCCAGGCCCACCCGCACCGAGCCGCCCAGGGTGAGCGCGGCAGCCACCAGCAGCCACTGCTCGCGCGAGATTCCGATCACCCCCCAGTGCGAGCCCGCCGGGATGTTCTCCACCATCGCCGCCAGGTTCCGGGCGCCCGGCGGGATGCCGCCCACCACGCCCATGATGCAGTCCACGTGCAGCGGCTCCTCCAGCACCCCCATGTCGATCAGCGGCGCCAGGCTGCCCACGTGGCCGATGTCGAAGCACTCGTGCTCGGGTTTGATGTTCAGCTCGTTCATCGCCTGCAGCAGCTCGATGATCTCCTCAAAGGGGTTCGCGAACACCATCTTGAAAACGAAGTCCCTGCGCGAGCGCGAGTACTTGGCGTAGTTCATCGAGCCCATGTTCAGCGCCGCCACCTCGGGGCGACAGGCCCGCAGGTACTCGATCCGCTTGGCCACCGGGACGCCGATCGTGCCGGTCGAGAAGTTGACGATCACCTCGTCTCCCACCTCCTCGCGGATGGCGTAGGAGATC
>DATJVV010000037.1:0-4164 GCA_035501635.1 Solirubrobacteraceae bacterium
CCTTGCGCTCATCGTATAGCCATGGTTATACGCAACTCCAAATGGAGACGCTTTTCGGGGCCCTGATCCGCCCGGCCTTCAGGGAACCCCCCAACTCAGCTATATTGCCGCCAGGTTGGCAGTCCGCCCCTCGGAGTGCCAACGCCTTGTGGGCCTCGTGGCGAGCCGTTTCGAGGCGCTGAGGCACCCCTCAACCAATCAAGCAGCGGAGGTTCTTTCGACATGAAGCTCAAGCCCCTGGGCGATCGGCTGATCGTGCGGGCCATCGAGGAGGAGGAGACCACGGCCAGCGGCCTCGTCCTGCCCGACACCGCCAAGGAGAAGCCGCAGAAGGGCAAGGTCCTCGCGGTCGGCGACGGTCGCATCGACGACGACGGCAAACGCGTCCCCCTCGACGTCAAGGACGGCGACGAGGTCCTCTACAGCAAGTATGGCGGCACCGAGATCAAGGTCGACGGCGAGGACCTGCTCGTGCTGCGCGAGTCCGACGTCCTCGCCAAGGTCCTTTAAGGAGAAACTGAACATGGCACACAAGGAGCTCAAGTACGACGCCGACGCCCGCAAGGCGCTGGAGGCCGGCGTGGACGTGGTCGCCAACGCGGTCAAGGTCACCCTCGGCCCCAAGGGCCGCTACGTGGTGCTGGACAAGAAATTCGGCGCCCCCACCATCACCAACGACGGCGTAACCATCGCCCGGGAGATCGAGGTGGAGGACGTCTTCGAGAACCAGGGCGCCCAGCTGGTGCGCGAGGTGGCCACCGCCACCAACGACGTGGCCGGCGACGGCACCACCACCGCCACCGTGCTCGCCCAGGCGATCGTCAAGCAGGGCCTGAAGAACGTGGCCGCCGGCGCCAATCCCCTGGCGCTCAAGCGCGGCATCGAGAAGGCCGTGGACCAGGTGGTCAAGAACATCGCCTCCCAGTCCAAGGCGGTCTCCGGCAAGGATCAGATCGCCCGCGTGGCCACCATCTCGGCCGGCGACGAGGAGATCGGCGACGTGATCGCCGACGCCATCGAGAAGGTGGGCAAGGACGGCGTGGTCAACGTCGAGGAGGGCCAGACGTTCGGCATGGACCTCGAGTTCACCGAGGGCATGCAGTTCGACAAGGGCTACATCTCCCCCTACATGGTCACCGACCAGGACCGCATGGAGGCGGTGCTCGAGGATCCCTTCATCCTCATCGCCAACCAGAAGATCGGCTCCGTGCGCGACGTGCTGCCCGTGCTCGAGCAGGTCATCCAGTCGGGCAAGCCCCTGCTGATCATCGCCGAGGACGTGGAGGGCGAGTCCCTGGCCACCCTCGTGGTGAACAAGCTCCGGGGCACCTTCACCGGCGTGGCCGTCAAGGCGCCGGGCTTCGGCGACCGCCGCAAGCGGATGCTGGAGGACATCGCCATCCTCACCAAGGCGGAGGTGATCACCGAGGAGATGGGCCTGAAGCTCGAGAACACCCAGGTCTCTCAGCTCGGCCGCGCCCGCCGGGTGGTGGTGGGCAAGGACACCACCACCATCGTGGACGGCGCCGGTGACGCGGAGGCCATCAAGGGCCGCATCAACCAGATCAAAGCCGAAGTCGAGAACACCGACTCCGACTTCGATCGCGAGAAGCTCCAGGAACGCCTCGCCAAGCTCTCCGGCGGCGTGGCCGTGGTGAAGGTGGGCGCCGCCACCGAGACGGAGATGAAGGAGAAGAAGCACCGCGTCGAGGACGCCCTCCAGGCCACACGCGCGGCGCTGGAGGAGGGCATCGTTCCCGGCGGCGGCGTGGCGCTGCTGCAGGCCTCCACCGCCGTGAGCCTCAACGGGGACGCCGCCGACGACGACGAGCGCACCGGCGCTCGCATCGTGCTCCGGGCCCTCGAGGAGCCCCTTCGCCAGCTCGCCGAGAACGCGGGCCTGGAGGGCTCCGTGGTGGTCAACGACGTGCGCAAGGCCAAGAAAGGCCAGGGTCTGAACGCGGCCACCAACGAGGTCGTGGATCTCGTGGCCGAAGGCATCATCGACCCGGCCATGGTCACCCGCTCGGCACTCCAGAACGCCGCCTCCATCGCCAAGAACATCCTCACCACCGAGGCCATCGTGGCGGAGGTCCCCGAGAAGGAACCCGCCATGCCCGGCGGCGGCATGCCCGACATGGGCGGCATGATGTAGCCAGCCGCCAATTCGTCCAGCCGCCACCCCGTGGCTGGACGGTCGGCCGCACATCGCCGATCGAAGCATCAGAGAGTCCGGCACGGATGCCGGGCTCTCTTCGTTTTCGCCCACTCGGAAACATCCCCGCCGTCCTGGCCTCAGCTCCCCAGGCGATCCCCCCACACATCCACCGCTGGCCCCCGGCCGGGGTGTACGCTCGCCGACGGCGATGAGCTCTCGGACCGTCGATGAGGTGCTGAGCTCCCCCGAGGCCGGTTCCAAGGTCATCCGCGGCAGCGTCTGGCGGGTGACCGGCAACGGGGCGGGCATCCTCGCGGGCCTGCTCACCGCCATGCTCCTGCTGCGCCACCTCGGTGTGGCTCAGTCGGGACGCTACGTCACCGTGATGTCCCTGGTGGCCATCGCCTGGAGCGTGGTGGACCTGGGCCTCAACGTGAGCGCCAGTCGCGAGCTCGCCCTGCGCGACCCCTCATCTCGCCGCCAGCTGCTGGCCAACGTGCTCGGCCAGCGCCTGTGGATCACCCCCATCGCCGTGCTCGCCATCGTGTGCTTCGCCCTGCTCGCCCACTACCCCCGGAGCATGCGGGCGGGCGCCCTGCTGGCGGGCACCGGCCTCTACCTGGTGGCAATCGGCGACACTCTGCTGCTGCCGCTCACAGTTGAGCTGCGAAACGCCGGTCTCGCCTTCGTGGACTTCCTCAAGCAGACCGTCGCACTCGTGGGCGTGGCCCTCCTGGTGGCCGCGGGCGCCGGCCTCACGCCCTTCTTCGCCGTGCTCATCCTCACCGGCCTCGTGGTCCTCGCCCTCGTGCCCCGGATGGCGGGTCCCCGAGCGTTCGTGGCTCCCCGCCTGGATCGCCCCGAGCAGCGCTCCCTGCTGCGCCGCGCCCTGCCTCTGGCCATGGCCCTGGTGCTCGGCCAGGTGTACTTCCGCCTGGTCATCCTGCTCATGTCCCTCGTCTCCGATGCCCGCCAGACCGGCTATTACGGCGGCTCCCTGCGCGCCGTGGAAGCTCTCGTGAGCATCCCCATCCTGGTCGCCGGCGTGGCCCTGCCGGTGCTCGCCGCCGCCGCCCGCGACGATCGCGCGCGCCTGCGCTACGCCATCGAGGGACTCAGCGAGGGCGCCGTCATCGCGGGCGTGTTCGTGGTGCTGGTCGCCTTCCGCGCCGCCGAGCCGGTGATGGCCATCATCGGCGGCCACGCCTTCCGGCCCTCCGGCGAGGTCCTGCGCATTCAGGTTTTCGCGCTGCTCTTCGGCGCCCTCGTGCAGATCTGGGCCGTGTCCCTGGTGGCCCTGGGCCGCGAGCGCGAGCTCATTCTCGCCAATGCCCTCGGTCTGCTCGCCCTCGCCGTGTTCGCCGTCCTGCTCGTAGGCCCCTTCGGCGCCCGCGGCGGCGCCGCCGCCAGCGTGCTGGGGGACATGGTGCTGGCCCTCGTCATCTACTGGCGCCTGCGCGCCTGCCGGGTCAGGGTGGTGGTCCGTCTGGCGTTCCTCGCCCGGGTGGCCCTCGCGGCCGGCGCCGCGGCGCTGGCACTGCTGCTGCCCGTGCCCGACCTCCTCGCCGCCGCCCTCGCCGGCGCCCTGTTCGTGGGCGTCGGCCAGCTCATCGGCATGGTTCCCGAGGAGGTTCGCGTCGCACTCAGCTGGCGCCGGGCTTCCGCGCGATGATCCCCACCGAGATGCCCGTGACCCGGTTGGCCCGAAACGGCAGCCGCCGCATCGCCGCCAACAGCCATGCGGGCGTCTTGTTGGGGGGGATCCTTCCGCAGTAGTCGCTCGCCAGCAGCTCGAGCCCGGCCTGCCTGGCGAGCGTCTCGAGATAACGTTTGGAGCTGCGCAACGTGCCCCGCTCCTGCCGGTTGAGCAGACCGAACATCAGCTGCATCACGTTCGCCCGGTTGGGCTCGAAGATCACCACGTAGCGTCTGCTCACCCGTCTCATCTCCCGCACCGCCCGGCTGGGGTCTCGGAGGTGATGCAGCACCTCCCACATGTACACGAG
>DATJVV010000038.1:0-5318 GCA_035501635.1 Solirubrobacteraceae bacterium
GCGGGCGTTCCCGGAGGCGCTGGCGTGAGCTGGCCGCTGGCCTCGTTCGCGATCGTCGGCCTCGTGCTGGGCGCCGGCTGGCTGGCCTACGAGCGCCGGCGTCCGGCCGCGCGGATGGTGGCGGTGGTGGCCACGCTTG
This sequence comes from Solirubrobacteraceae bacterium, assembly GCA_035501635.1. GTDB lineage: Bacteria > Actinomycetota > Thermoleophilia > Solirubrobacterales > Solirubrobacteraceae > Palsa-744. The sequence continues at coordinate 140 of DATJVV010000038.1, forward strand.
CGGCGGTGGCGGCGCTGGGACGGGACATGTTCGTGGCGCTCCCCGACGTCAAGCCGATCACCGCGATCGCGTTCGTGGTGGGCTACGCCCTGGGAGCGCTGCCGGGATTCACCGTGGGAGCGATCGGCATGCTCGCCTCCAACGTGATGCTCGGCCAGGGCCCCTACACCCCGTGGCAGATGGTCGCCTGGGGTCTCGTGGGGCTCGCGGGGGCGGCGCTCGGAGCGCTCAGCGGCCGGCGTGTGGGGCGCGTGGGACTGGCGTGCGGCTGCGCGGCGGCGGCGCTGGGAGCGAAGGAGATCATGAACCTCTACACCTGGACCCTCGGCGCGAGCCACACGCCAGCGGCCTTCCTGCTGGTGGCGGGCGCGGCGCTGCCCTTCGACGTGGTCGACGTGGTCGCCACCTTCCTGTTCGGGCTGGCCTTCGGCCCCGAGCTCGCCCGCCTGCTGGCGCGCACGCGGGCGCGCATGACGGTCACCTGGGAGCGCGCGGCGCCGGGAACGCTCCTCGCGCTGGCGACGCTCGCGCTCGCCGGCTGCGCCGCGCTGATCGGCACGAGCCCCGCGCACGCCGCCGGTGAGCACCGGGAGGTCTCCTATCTGCTGGGCGCCCAGAACCGCGACGGCGGCTTCGGCGCCGCCGCCGGGCAGGGCTCCAGCGAGCTCTACACCGGCTGGGCGGCGATCGGGCTCGCCGCGTCCGGCCGCGATCCGGCGGGCGTGCGCCACGGCGGAGGCTCGGTCCTTGACTCGCTGCGCGCGGGCGCCGCCACGGTGCGGGGGCTCGGCGACGTGGAGCGCACGATCCTCGCGCTGCGCGCGTGCGGCGCCTCGGCGTACTCCTTCACGGGCCGCGATCTCGTCGCCGAAGTGCTGCACGCGCGTGAGCGCGACGACTCCTTCGGGGATCTCGTGAACCTGACGGCCTTTGCGATCCTCGCCCTGCGCGCGGCGGGCCATTCGGCGGGCTTCACGGCGATCCGCGAAGCGGCCGGCTGGCTTGAGCGCCAGCAGAACCGCGACGGGGGCTTCGGCTTCGGTGCGCGCGGCTCCAGCAGCGACGTGGACGACACGGGCGCGGCGCTGCAGGCGCTGGCCGCCGCCGGGGCCCGCGACCGGCGGGCGCTCGGCGACGCCGCGGGCTATCTCGCGCGCGCGCAGAACCTCGACGGCGGCATGCCTCAGCAGCCGGGCGGGGAATCAAACGCGCAGTCCACCGCCTGGGCGGTGCAGGGTCTGATCGCCGCCGGAAGCGATCCCGGCGCGGTGCGCCGGCGGGGCAGTCGCACTCCGATTGGCTACCTGGAAAGCCTCGTCGGACCCGGTGGCGGCGTGCGCTACTCGCGCACCAGCGCGCAGACGCCGGTGTGGGTGACCGCTCAGGCGATGACGGCGCTCGCCGGGCGCACGTTCCCCGTCGTGTGGTGATCGCGGCCACGCTCGGCGACTCCTTGAGCGGCCGTTAACGCTCCGGCTCTACCCTGGCGGCAGATGCCGGCCATGGACTCATCGGGCAGCCGCCGCGAAACCCCGACCCTTCGCGCCCGCGGGGCGATCGCCGCACGGCGAGGTCCACAGGGCCCGCTCGAGCTCGCCTGTCTGTGCGGGGTGGCGCTGGCGCTCACGTGGATCGCCACCGCGCTGGTGCCGGGCGGCAGGTTCAAAGACGCGGTGGCGTTGCACGACTTCACCCTGCTCAGCCACACCCACGCGAGCATGCTCGCCAACGGGCTGCTGGCGCTGCTCTATGCGCCCTTCTACGTTGGCTGGGCCACCCTGCTGGTGGTGGTGGCGCTGCTGCGGGGACGTCCGCGACTGGCTCTCGCGGCGGGCCTCGTGACGCTGCTGACGCCGCTCAGCGCCGAAGCGCTCAAGCCGCTGCTGGCGCATCCCCACGTGCGCCTGGGAGCGCCCACGGTTGCGCCCGCATCCTGGCCCAGCGGCCATGCCAGCGCGGCGCTTGCGCTCGCCCTGTGCGCGGCGCTGGTGACGCCGGCCAACCGGCGCGCGATCGTGATGGCGCTCGGTGTGGTCTTCTCGCTGGCGGTGGGCTGCGCGCTGCTGATCCTCGCCTGGCACATGCCCAGCGACGTGATCGGCGGCTATCTGCTCGCAGTGCTCTGGATGGCATTGGCGGTCGCCGCGCTGCGCGTCGCCGATCGGCGCTGGCCCCGGTCGCGGGGCGGGCGCGAGGGGAGCTCCTCAGGACCCGGAGCTCGGCTCGGGGCCCCGCTCGGAGCGATGGGCGCCCGGCTCCCACAGTGACTCGCCGGGCTGTCCCTCGGCCTCGCCATTGGCGGCGCGGGCGAGGATGAACAGCAGGTCCGAGAGCCTGTTCAGATAGCGCACCACCTCAGGATTGGCGCCGTCTCCCACGGCGATCGCGCTGCGCTCGGCGCGACGGCAGATCGTGCGACACACGTGCAGCTGCGCGGAGGCCGGGGTTCCGCCGGGAATCACGAACGAGCGCAGCGGTCGCAGGGTGGCGTTGACCTCGTCGCAGGCCTCCTCCAGCCAGGCGGTGTACTCGGAGCCGACGCGAAGCCGCGCGCGCGCCGGTCCGGCCGCCTGCCCGGTGTCGCTCCCACCGCCGCCCGGAACCGAGAGGTCGGCGCCGATGTCGAGCAGGTCGTTCTGGACGCGGCGCAGCCACCCGGCGAAGCGCTCTGGCATCCCCGGCGCGAGCAGGGCCACGCCGAGCGCGGCGTTGAGCTCGTCCACGGTGCCGTAGGCCACCACGCGGGGGTGCAGCTTGGAGACACGGCTCATGTCCCCGAGATGGGTCTCGCCGGCGTCGCCGAGCTTGGTGTAGATGCGGGTCAGGTTGACGGTCATGGGCCTCTTCGCCGGTGTCGCGTGCCCGGTGCCTCGCCCTGATCGTATAGGCCCGACGGCCGGCTCACTGCCGCTCATCCGTGGGATCGGATACGTTCTCGCACCCAGATGCGGATCGGAGTCCCGAAGGAGACCGCCGCGGGCGAGCGGCGCGTGGCGCTCGTGCCCGAGGTCATCGGCAAGCTCAAGGCGCGGAAGCTGGACGTGCTCGTGCAGCGCGGCGCCGGCGCGGGCGCGCTGCTGCCCGACGATGCCTTCGCGCAGGCGGGAGCGCAGCTGGGCGAGGACGCCGGCGAGGTCTGGCGCTCGGGGGTGGTCGTGAAGATCGCGCCGCCCGATCCGGAGGAAGTCAGAAGCCTGGGCGCGGGGTCGATCCTGATCGGCTTCCTCGCGCCGCTCACCAGCCCTGGAACCACGGCGGCGCTTGCCCAGGCGGGCGCCACCGCCTTCGCGATGGAGGCGATTCCCCGCATCTCCCGGGCGCAGTCGATGGACGCGCTGTCCTCGCAGAGCAACGTGGCCGGCTACGAGGCGGCGCTGCTGGGAGCGAGCAACATGGGACGCTTCTATCCGATGCTGATGACCGCCGCGGGCACGATCCCGCCGGCGAAGGTGCTCGTGCTGGGTGCGGGGGTGGCCGGCCTGCAGGCGCTCGCCACCGCCAAGCGGCTCGGGGCTCGCACCACCGGCTATGACGTGCGCCCCGAGGTGGCCGAGCAGGTCGAGTCGCTCGGCGCGCAATGGCTGGACCTCGGCCTGGAGGCCAGCGGGGAAGGGGGCTATGCCCGTGAGCTCACGGAGCAGGAGCGCGCCGCCCAGCAGCAGGCGCTGACGGACGCCATCAAGGGCTTTGACGTGGTGATCACCACCGCGCTCGTGCCGGGACGCCCGGCGCCCCGGCTCGTCACCGAGGAGGCTGTGGCGGGGATGAAGCCGGGCTCGGTGGTGGTGGACCTCGCGGGAGAGTCCGGGGGCAACTGCGCGCTCAGCGAGCCGGGCGAGACCGTGGTGCGCCACGACGTGAAGATCCTCGCGCCGCTGAACCTGCCGGCGCGGATGCCAGAGCACTCCTCGGCGCTGTTCGCGCGCAACGTGCTCGCGCTGCTCGAGCTGATCGTCGACGAGGAGGGCGAGCTGGCGCTGGACTTCGAGGATGAGATCGTGGCCGGCGCTTGCGTGGTGCGCGAGGGCGAGATCGTGCACGCCGGCGCCAGGGCGGCCGTCGAGGCGGCCGCTCAGAACGGAGGTGCGCAGGCATGATCCTGGCGAGCGTGCTCACTACCAACCTGGCGATCCTCGTGTTGGCGGGGTTCGTGGGCTTCGTGGTGATATCGAAGGTGCCCAACACGCTGCACACGCCGCTGATGTCCGGCACCAACGCGATCCACGGGATCGTGCTGCTCGGCGGCCTGCTGCTGCTCGGCTACGCGGGCCTCGACGGGCTCAGCAAGGCGCTGCTGGTGATCGCGGTGGCGTTCGGCACGATCAACGTCGTCGGCGGCTTCCTGGTCACCGACCGGATGCTCGAGATGTTCAAGTCGAAGCCCAAGCCCAAGCAGGCCGAGGGCGAGACCCAGGGCGAGGTGGGCTCGGGCGAGGGCAAGGGCGGAGCGGGCTCGTGAGAGCGACGGTCCCGGCCAGCGTCTTCCTGCAGAGCGAAGACTTCATCTACGTCCTCTACATCGTCGCCTTCGCCCTGTTCATCCAGGGCCTGCGGGGGCTGGCCGGACCGACCACGGCGGTCCGCGGCAACCGCATCGCGGCGGTGGGCATGGCGATCGCGGTGATCGCCACGCTGCTCTATCCGAGCGAGGGCAACTGGGGCCTGATCGCGCTGGGCATCGCGCTTGGCGTGGCCGTGGGCATCCCGGCGGCGCGGCAGGTGAAGATGACCGCGATGCCCCAGATGGTGGCGCTGTTCAATGGCGTGGGGGGCGGCGCGGTGGCCCTGATCTCCTGGGTGGAGTTCCGCCACTACGGCTCCACGTATGGCTCGCACACCATCCACCTCGGCACCGAACTGCCCAGCGGCGTGGTGCTGCAGAGCGGCGCGAGCATCCACGTCGGGGGGGTGCCCACCTATGTGGCGATCTTCTCGGTGTTCGCGGCGATCGTGGGCTCGGTGTCCTTCTGGGGCTCGAACATCGCCTTCGGCAAGCTCCAGGAAATCATCCCGGGGCGGCCGATCAGCCTGGGCTCGGCCCAGCAAGCGGTGAACATGGTGCTGCTCGTGTTGGCGCTGGCCGCGGGCGTGTATCTGGTGGCGGGCGCACACTCCGAACTGCTGTTCATCGCGATGCTGCTCCTCGCGGCGCTGCTGGGCAACGCGGTGGTGCTGCCGA
>DATJVV010000039.1:0-3256 GCA_035501635.1 Solirubrobacteraceae bacterium
GCTCCTGGGCGACCATGCCGCCCATCGAGATGCCGAGCACGTGGGCGCTGTCGAGCTCGAGGGCGTCGAGCAGGCCGGCCGCGTCGTGCGCGAGCTGGGCGATGGTCAGGGGTCCCTCCAGGCGCGAGGAGCGCCCGACGCCGCGGTGGTTGTAGGCGATCACGTCGAAGTCCTCGCCGAGGGCCTCCAGGAACTCCTCGCCCCAGTGGAGCATGGTGCCGCTCATGCCCATGATCGCCAGCAGCGGCTCGCCGGCGCCGGTGCGGTCGAAGTCCAGCTCGATGTCCCCCACGGTGGCCAGGGCCATGAGTCGATCCTATACGTGCAGCGAGAGCTGTGGGACATCGTCGCCGGGCCTCTCGCTCCGGGCGTGGGCCTCTCCGATCGGGAAGGCGGAGGAGAGTCCGGCCACGCGCACCCCCAGCAAACGGACCGGGCGGGGCGGGGCGTAGCGGTCGAGCAGCTCGAGCGCCACCGCCGCGACGACGTCCGGATCGTTGGTGGGCGCGGGAAGGGTGCGGGCGCGGGTGGCGGTGGTGAAGTCGTCCAGGCGCACCTTGATGGCGACGGTGCGTCCATGACGGTCATGGCCGGCGAGGCTCGCGCAGAGCTGGATGGCCATCGCGCGCAGCTGCTCTCGCAGGGTCAGTCGGTCGGCGACGTCGTGGTCGAAGGTGCGCTCGCGGGACTCCGAGACCACCTTGCGGGCGGCGCCCACCACGCCGTCGTGCTCGAAATGGGCGCGCCGGCGCAGATCCCGGCCGAGGTTCGCGCCGAAGCGCTCGCCCAGCAGCGACTCCGGGGCCGCCGCCAGCTGCGCCAGCGTCTCCAACCCGAGCTCCCCCAGACGGGCGGCCGTCTTCGGGCCGATTCCCGGTATCAGCGAGGGCGGCGCGCCGGCGAAGCGCTCGCGGGCCTGTTCGCGGGTGAGCACCACGAACCCGGCGGGCTTCTCGGCGTCGGAGGCCACCTTGGCGACGAGCTTGTTCGGGCCGATGCCCACCGAGCAGGTGAGGGCGGTGCGCTCCTGGATCTCGGTGGCGAGCCGGCGCATGGCCGCGCGCGGGGAGTAGAGGCCGGCGAGGTCCAGATAGGCCTCGTCCAGGCCCACCACCTCCACGGTGTCCACGTGGGAGCGCACGATCTCCATCACCTCCGCGGATGCGGCGCGGTAAACGGGGAAGTCGGGCGCCAGGAACACAGCCTGTGGGCACAGCCGCCTCGCGCGCGCGGCCGGGATGGCCGAGCCCACGCCGTAGCGGCGCGCCTCGTAGCTGGCCGTGGTGACCACCGCCCGGGGACCGCCGCCGGCCACCACCACCGGAAGGCCACGCAGCTCCGGACGGCGGCGCAGCTCGATCGCCACGTAGAAGGCGTCCATGTCCACGTGGGCCACCTTCAGCTCCTCGGACGGTGAGGGCATGGACGATCGAATCTAGCGGGGGACGCGGCGGCGAGCCGCGGATCTAGCCGGCCCGCTCGCCCGTCTCTTCCAGCACCCGCCCGTATGCGCCGTCGAACTCGCGCTTGACCTCGGCGCGGCGCTGGGCGAGGGCGCTCACCTCGGCTTTGTCGCTGGAGCGCGCCAACTGGATCTGGCGGTCGATCATCGCGAGCTCGAGCTGCAGGCGCTGGACGGGCAGCAGGGCGGCGTTCGGGGGCTCGGCGCTCGCCTGCACGATCAGCTCCGCCAGCAGGGCGCTCAGCTGGGAGTCCTCCTCGGACCCTTCCTCTCCCTCGCCCTCTCCCCCGCCGGTGCGGAGAGGCTCGCGCAGATGACCCCGCAGGCGCCGGGCGGCGCGGCGGGAGAGATCGCTCGTGAAGTAGTCGTCGAGGTCGAGCTCCGCGAGCGCCGCCTCGCCCTCCTCCGGAGATGCCAGGCAGAGGGCCAGGAACGCCCGCTCGGTCTCCTCGCGCCGCGTCAACGCGCCGCCTCCCCGACCTCGATCGCTCCCGCCATCTCCCCCACGCCCGCCGCTCGCCTGGGAGCGCGCGGGCGCCGCCGTTCTCGTGCCCGCGGCATTGGCGCCAGCTCGGGCGCCATCCGGCGCCAGGAGCGTCTCGGTGAGGGTCTCGGGCAGATCCAGACGGCCGGCCACCAGGCGGGTGAGCTCCATGCGCATGGCGCTCGGCCCGAGCATCGAGAAGATCGGCCGGAGCTCTCCGAGCATGCGGTCGCGGCCCTCTGCGCTCGCGTGGTCGCCGGCCTGAAGGACCCGCTCGACGCGGAAGCGCACGAAGGGCTGGGCGGAGGCGATGGCGCGCTCGATCGCCGTGGCGCCCTCGCGCTGGACGAGCTCAGCGGGGTCGGTGCCGGCGGGAAGCGGCACCACGCGCAGCTCGAGCTTGCGCCGCCGCGCGAGGCCGGCGGCTCTGAGCATGGCCTCCTGGCCGGCGCTGTCGGCGTCGAGGGCGAGCAGCACCGTGGGCGCCATGCGGGCCAGCTCGCTCACCTGCTCGGCGGTGAGGGCTGTGCCCATCAGGCCCACGGCATTGGCAAGGCCCGCCTGGTGCAGGGCGATCACGTCGGTGTAGCCCTCGCAGAGGATCGTGTTGCCGGCGCGGGCCGCGTGCGGGCGGGCGAGATGGGCGCCGTAGAGGTGAAGGCCCTTGTGGTAGAGGCTGCCCTCGGCGCTGTTGAGGTACTTGGGCATCCGCCGCCCGTCGGGCGCGGACTCCCCGAGGGCGCGGGCGCCGAAGCCGAGCACCTGCCCGCGGATGTTGGCCAGCGGGAACATGATCCGGGCGCGGAAGCGATCGTAGGGACGCCCGTTCTGCTGGGAGCGCTGGGCCAGGCCGGTGGCGTAGAGCTCCGCCTCCGAGAAGCCGCTGCGCAGGGAGGCCGTGAGCACCCGATCCCAGGCGCTCGGGGAATAGCCCACCTGGAACTCCCGCAGGGCCTGCTCGGTGAGACCCCGTCCCAGCAGGTATTCGCGCGCGCGGGCCGCCTCCTCACTCTCCCACAGCACCCGCTCGTAGTAGGCGGCCGTGCGCGCGAGCAGCTCCAGCAGCCGTTCGCGCCCGCGCCGGCGGTCGGCCTCCCCGGGATCCTCGCGCTCGCGCTCGAGCTCGATGCCCGCCCGGTCGGCGAGCAGCTCGAGGGCCCCCTTGAAGTCCACCCCCTCGGTCTCCCGCACGAACGTGAACATGTCCCCGGCGGCCTGGCAGCCGAAGCAGTAGTAGACCTTCTGCACGGGGTCGATGCCGAAGGAGGGCGTGCGCTCCTCGTGAAAGGGGCACAGGCCCTCGTAGCGGT
>DATJVV010000040.1:0-5537 GCA_035501635.1 Solirubrobacteraceae bacterium
GAGCATGGCGGCGAAGAAGACGGCGACCACCAGGAAGTCCAGCCACACCACCCCGGCCCCGCCGACGCCGACGAGCAGCTGGCGCAGGCCCTGGACCTCGTAGGTGAGCGGGTTGGCGCGCGCGATCGCCCGCAACCAGGCCGGCATCACCGCAAGCGGGTACAGCGCGCTCGAGGCGAAGAACAGCGGCATCATGATCAGCTGGCCGATGCCCATGAAGCGCTCGCGCTCCTTCACGGCGGCGGCGAGGAGCATGGACATGCAGGCGAAGGCGGCGGTGCCGAGCATGAGCATCGCCAGGGCGCCGAGGACGCCGGGGAGGCTCCAGCGCATGTGGATGCCGGCGAGGGCCAGGACGGCGAGCAGCAGCAGGGCCTGCACGAGCGCGCGGACGCAGGCGCCGGCGGCCTTGCCCAGGACGATGGAGCCGCGGGAGAGGGGGGTGGCGAGCAGGCGCTGGAGCTGGCCCACGTCGCGTTCCCAGATGACGGCGAGGCCGAAGAAGATGGCGATGAACATCGCCGCCTGGGCCATCACGCCGGGGGCGATGTAGGCGCGGTATTCGATCGGGCCGGTGCTCACGAGGTGGGCGGCGCCGGCGGCGGAGCCGAAGATGAACAGCCACAGCAGGGGCTGGACGGAGCGGGTGATGATGTCGAGGTGGTCGTGGCGGAGCTTGCGCAGCTCGGCCTGGGCCATCGCGAGGGTGCCCTCGAGGACCCTGGTGAGGGGGCTGGCGGCGAGGGCGGCGGGGGTGGCGGGGTCAGCCGAGGCGGCGGGCGACGCGGCGCTGGGCGCGGACATCGGTGAGTCTCCCTTCCTCCTCGGCGGCCTCCTCCTCCAGGGGGCGGCCGGTGATGGCGGTGAAGACGTCTTCGAGGGTGTCCACCTGGTGGCGGGCGACGAGCTCGGCGGGGGAGCCCTGCTCGATGAGGTGGCCGCGGTCGATGACGGCGAGGCGGTCGCAGTGGCGGTCGGCCTCCTCCATCAGGTGGGTGGTGACGAGGATGGTGGTGGCGGCGCTCTCACGGAGCGTGCACAGGCGCTCCCACACGAGGGCGCGGGCGTTGGGGTCGAGGCCCACGGTGGGCTCGTCGAGGAAGAGGACGCGGGGGCGGTTGAGCAGGGCGCTGGCGATCTCCAGGCGGCGGAGCATGCCGCCGGAGAGGGTGCGGGCGAGGCGGTCGAGCATGTGCTCGAGCTCCATCGTGTGGATCACCTCGGCGATGCGCTCGCGGCGCTCTTTGCGCGGCACGCCGGTGACGCGGCCGTAGAAGTCGAGGTTCTCGTAGGCGGTGAGGGCGCCGTCGACGGAGATGGCCTGGGGGATGTAGCCGATGGAGGCGCGCACGGCGAGGCTTTCCGAGCGCACGTCGTGGCCGGCCACCAGGGCGCGGCCGGAGGTGGGGGCGAGGAGGGTGGTGAGGACGCGGATGGCGGTGGTCTTGCCGGCGCCGTTGGGGCCGAGCAGGCCGAAGACCTCGCCGGGGGCCACCGCGAAGGAGACGCCGCCGACGGCGGTGAGGTGCTCGAAGCGGACGACGAGGTCGTCGACGAGCACGGCGGGGCCGAGGGCGCGGGAGGCGGCGGCGAGGGCCTCGGGGCGAGCTTGGGAGGGGCTCACGGGGCGTGCTCGGGAGCGGGGTTGGCGGGGGGAAAGGAGCCGGAGGCGTGGGCGTCGAGCTCGCGGATCTTGCGGCGGACGCGCTTGCGGGTGTCGGCGAGCTCGGTCTTCAGCTTGGCGAGCTCGGCGGCGCGGCGGTCCACGAGGGACAGCTGGCGGTCGATGTGGCCGAGGGCCTCCTCCAGCAGGGCGCGGCGGCGGGCGGAGGGCACGTCATCCTGGCGCAGCTGGACGCGCAGCAGCGCCCGAGACTCCTCGGCGGCGAGGAGGGTCTTGAGCTCCTCGACGGTGACGCCCAGGAGGTCTTTCAGGCGCATGATCTCGCGCAGGCGCTCGACTTCGGCGTGGCTGTAGACGCGATGGCCGCCGGAGGGGCGGGCGGCCTCCTGGGGGAGCAGGCCGATCTCCTCGTAGTAGCGAATGGTGCGGGGGGTGGTGCCCACGAGCTTGGCGAGATCGCCGATGCGAAGGGTTGGCGGGGTGGCGCTCATGCGGGGACCTTGGCCTCGGAGTAGGCGGGTTGGGCGATGGCGGGGGCGTGGCGGGGACGGAGCAGGCAGACCACGGCGCCGAGCAGGGAGGTGGCGCAGAGGACCCAGAGGGCGGTGTGCATGTTCTCGATGAAGGGGGCGAGCTTCTGCGCGGAGAGGCCCTTGGCGAGGCCGGAGAAGACGGCGAAGAGGGTGGGCTTGGGCACGGCGGAGGTGACGATGGCGAGGACGAAGGCGATGGAGAGGACGGCGCCGGTGTTCTGCAGCAGGGTGCGGGCGCCGGCGGCGATGCCGCGGCGCTGGGCGGGGACGGTGCCCATCATGGCGGCGGTGTTGGGGCTGTTGAACATGCCCGAGCCGACGCCCACGAGGGCCAGCCAGAGGGCGCTCTGGTAGTAGGGGGAGGAGACCTGCAGGGTGGTCATGCCGGCGAGGCCGGCGGCGGTGACGAGCATGCCGATGGCGGCGAGGGCGCGGGAGCCGTGGCGGTCGGCGTAGATGCCCGCGAGGGGGGAGGCGACGAGCATGCCCAGGGCGAGGGGGATGAGCTTCAGGCCGGCTTCGATGGCGGAGTTGGCCTGGGCGCCCTGGTAGTAGAAGACGAACAGGAACATGAGGGCGAAGCGGGCGAGGCCGTTGATGAAGGCGGCGGCGGAGGCGGCGGCGAAGAGGCGGTTCTGGAACAGGGAGAGGTCGAGCATGGGCGCCCGGGAGCGCAGCTCGATGAGCACCCACAGGGGCAGCAGGAGAGCGGCGGTGGCGAGGCTGGCGATCACGAGCTCGTCGTTCCAGCCGGAGATGCCGCCGCGGGAGACTCCGAGCACGAGGCCGGTGAGGCCCACCACGAAGGTGAGGGTGCCGAGCACGTCGTAGGAGCGGGCGGGGTCGCGGCGGGCGAGCTCGCGCAGCACGAGGGCGCCCCAGGCGGCGCCGGCGAGGGCGAGGGGGACGTTGAACCAGAACACCCAGTGCCAGGAGATCGCCACGAGGGCGCCGCCGAGGACGGGCCCGAGCACGAGGCCCACGGCGGCGACCATCGTGTTGGCGCCCATCGCCAGGCCGAGCTCCTGCCTGGGGAAGGCGTCGGTGACGAGGGCGGCGGCGTTGGCGAACAGGAAGGCGGAGCCGATGCCCTGGAGGATGCGCCAGAGGATGAGCACGTCGGCGTTGGGGGAGAAGCCGGCGCCGAGGGAGGCGAGGGCGAACACCAGAAAGCCGCCCACGTAGGCGCGCTTGCGCCCGAAGAGGTCCGAGAGGCGGCCGGCCGTGAGGACGAGGACGGTGGCGGCGATGAGGTAGGCGAGGATCACCCACACGAGCGCGAGCAGGCTGGCGCGCAGGGAGCGCTCGAGGTCGGGGAGGGCGATGATGAGGGTGCCCGAGTTGGTGGCCGCCAGGAGCATGCCCACGGAGGTGCAGGAGAGGGCCCACCACTTGTAGGAGGCGTGGGAGGAGTGCACGCCGATGCCCAGGCGGGCCGGCTTGGGCGAGCGCTTGTAATCTGACGTGAACGTAAGGATCATGTTAGCAGGCGGGACGGGGGCTCGCGGGGATGAGGCGTGCTAGAACGGATGGCGATGAGCGAGCGGCGGGTGAGGAGATGAGCGAGCGGCGGGTTGAGAAGTCCGAGGAGGAGTGGCGGCGGGAGCTCACACCGGAGCAGTACGAGGTGCTCAGGAGGGCGGGCACGGAGGCGCCGTTCACGGGAGAGCTGGTTTACAACAGGAACTCGGGCGGGTACATGTGCGCGGGGTGCGGGGCGAGGCTGTTCGACTCGGACACGAAGTTCGACTCCGGGACGGGGTGGCCGAGCTTCAGCGAGCCGGCGGTGGCGGCGGCGGTGGAGCTGCGGCCGGACAACAGCCTGTTGATGAAGCGCACGGAGGTGGTGTGCAGCGCCTGCGGGGGCCATCTGGGGCACGTGTTCGACGACGGTCCGGGACCGACCGGACAGCGGTACTGCATCAACTCGGCGGCGCTGGCGTTCAAGCCCGAGAACGGGGACGGCGGGGACGGGTAGATCCCGGGGGACGGCCGAGGGGGTGTGAGGGCATGATCATGATGGACCGCTCCAAGCGGCTGTCGGAGCCGCTGCGGTGGGGTCGGCGGGAGAAGGCGGTGGTGAGTGGGCTGCTGATCTGTGCGGTGCTGGCGGTGGCGGCGCTCGTGGGGTACGGGCTCACGAGCGGGGCGCCGGCGCGGAGGGATTGCATCGACGTGACGTTCGCGAGCACGCTGGGAGTGGGGCGGGAGCACGCGTGCGGGCGGCGGGCGCGGCAGGCGTGCGGGTCGGTGCGGGCGTTCAGGGGCGTGGAGGACCAACTGCGGGAGCAGTGCCGGCGGGCGGGCTTTCCGGTCCGGTGAGCCCCAGGGCCACCGGGGGATGAGCCCCAGGGACCATCGGGGGCGAGAAGGGTTGGACGGCTGTGGGGCGCCGTGAGGGGCCGTGGGCGGGAGGGTCTCTACAAATGTCGAAAGGGCGGCGGGGAGAGTTGGCATCGGTGTCCCTACCGGGGTGGTTGGGGGGCCGTTTTCATTGGCTGACCCAAGTGTCGGGTCGCCGTCCGTGAGTGGCGGGCGGCGGCTCGGCTGATTCGACAAGAGAGAGAAATGGAGGCGTATGTCCATCCTGGCGACAGCAGAATGGCTCGCATACCCATCGTGGCTCAACCCGGGCGACAACGCGTGGCAGATGACGGCGGCCACGTTTGTGGGGCTGATGAGCCTTCCCGGCCTCGCGGTGCTCTACGGAGGAGTGATGCAGAAGCGGTGGTCGGTGAACAGCATGATGCTCACGTTCGTGGCGTTCTGTCTGGTGCTGGTCGCCTGGTGCCTGTGGGCCTTCAAGATGGGTTTCGGTACCCCGGTTGGCAGCGGGAAAGGCTTTTTCGACACGTTTTTGGGCAAGCCGGGAAGCGTGCTGGGGCACGCGGCGGAGGAGGGGCAGGCGATCGTGCCGTCCATCTCCACGGGACCGCCGTTTCACTTCCCGGAGTCCTCGCTGGTGTACTTCCAGTTCGTGTTCGCGGCGATCACGCCGATCCTGGCGTTGGGTTCGGTGCTGGGGCGGGTGAACTTCAAGGCGTGGATCCCCTACGTGCTGCTGTGGATCACGTGTGTGTACACAGTGAACGCGTTCCTGCTGTGGGGCGGGGGCTACTTCGCGGCGCACGGGGCGTTGGACTACTCCGGCGGCTACGTGATCCATCTGGCGGCGGGTGTGTCGGGGTTCGTGTTCGCGGCGGTGATCGGGCCGCGGTTGCAACGTGACCGTGAGGTGGACGCGCCGAACAACCTGCTGATGGTGGCCTGTGGAGCTGGCCTGCTGTGGCTGGGCTGGAACGGGTTCAACGGCGGTGACCCGTACTTCGCGGGGGCCGACGCCGCGGCGGCGGTGCTCAACACGAACCTCGCCACGGCGG
>DATJVV010000041.1:0-2353 GCA_035501635.1 Solirubrobacteraceae bacterium
GTCGGGCACCTCGCCGGTGAGCGTCACGTCCCGCTCGAGCCCCAGACGCGCGATCGTCGCGGGCAGCGAGGCCGCGTATGCGGGCGAGAGCTCGTAGGTGTCCCCGCCCACCAGCAGCAGATGAAAGCGCACGCCCCGTTCGCGCAGCAGCGCCTGGGCCTCCAGCATCCGATCCTGGCCCTTCCACGCCTGCAGCCGGCCGATCATGCCCACCACCGGCACGTCGCCGGGCAGGTCCAGGTCGGCGATCGGCGCCTGGCCTCCCTCGCTCGTGTCCGCCGGCGCGATCCCGGCCGGCACCACGAACGTGGGCCGGTGGGGGCGCATCCGCGCCTGGGCCGCCGCCTGGGCCCGGGAGGTGCAGCCGATCGCCCGCGCCGGCAGCAGCTGGGCCAGGCATGCCGAGGGGTCCCGTGAGGCCCAGCCGTGCTGCCACCACACCACCCGGTCCCCGAGACCCGCCAGCAGGGCCGCCGGAGCGCCGTAGAGCTGGGCCTTGCCCGACCAGTTCAGCATCAGGTCCGGGCGACGGGACCGCGCGATGCGCGCCAGGCGGCGCACGGCCGCGGCGTATCGGTGCGGCTCGCGCAGGCGACCCGCCCGCAGCACCTCCACGCGCAGGCCGAGCCGGCGCAGCTCCGCCGGCCAGGGACCGTCCTCGAGGAACACCGGCTCCAGCTCGTGCTCGCCTGCCTGCTCGCCGGTGAGGAAGGTGTGCAGCATCCGCTCCGCGCCGGCCAGCCTGCGTTGCCAGGGCACCGTTATCAGGATGCGCAACGACTCACCTCTCGAGGCCCCATCCGGTCGCCGGCGGCGAGATGCCCGCGACCGCCCACGCGCTCGCTAGTCTGAGCCGCGGATGGCCTACGAGCGCCGGCACGAGCGAATGGGGGAGGGCGACACGGGGGACACTATAGGCGCGGCCATCGCCTCCGGATCGGCCTCCACGGAGGTCCCCGCGCCCCCCCCGGCCGCCACCGGTCGCCGGTCGGGCCCGCGCGTGGTCCTCGCCCACGACTACCTGCTGGTGATGCGCGGCGCCGAGCGAGTGTTCGCGGCGATCGCCGACCTCTACCCGCGCGCTCCGATCCTCACGCTGCTCTACGACGAGCCCGGTACCGGCGGGCGCTTCGCCGGCCACGACGTGACCACCTCCCGGCTGCAGCGCCTGGGGGTTCGCCAGTCGAGCTTCCGGCGGCTGCTGCCCCTCTACCCCCGCGCCGTCGAGCGCCTGCGTCCGCCCCCGTGCGACGTGCTGATCAGCAGCAGCAGCGCCTTCGCCCACGGCGTGCGCGCCCCGCGCGGGACGCCTCACCTCTGCTACTGCCACGCCCCCTTTCGCTATGTCTGGAACGAGCGCGAGCGCGCGCTCGCGGAGGTGCCCGCGCCGCTGCGCCCGCTGCTGGCCCTCGAGCTGCGCCGCATCCGCGCCTGGGATCTGGCCGCCAGCCGTCGCGTGGACCGCTATCTCGCCAACTCCCGCCTCACCCGCGACCGGTTGCGCCGCTACTACGGGCGCGAGGCGGAGATCGTCCATCCACCCGTGGAGACCCACCGCTTCGCCACCGGTGAGCCCGGCGAGGCCCTGCTGGTGGTGTGCGAGCTGGTGGATCACAAGCGGGTGAACGTGGCCCTGGAGGCCGCGCGCCGCACGGGCACCCCGATCCAGGTGGTGGGGACCGGTCCCGAGTACGCCGCTCTGCGCGAGGCATACCCCGAGGCCGACTTCCTCGGGCGCGTGGGCGACGAGGAGCTCGCGCGCCTCTACGCGTCCGCTCGCGCGGTGCTCGTGACCAGCGTGGAGGAGTTCGGCATCACCGCGGTCGAGGCTCAGGCCGCCGGCCGGCCGGTGATCGCCGCGGGCGCCGGCGGCGCGCTGGAGACGGTGCTGGAGGGACAGACGGGCCTCTACGCCCGCTTCGACGACGTGGATTCCTTCGCCCGCGCCATCTCCGCGCTCGAGCGCATGCCCCTCGACCCCACCGTGGCGGTCGCCAACGCGGCACGCTTCTCCGTGGAGAGCTTCCAGCGCCGCATTCGCGAGCAGGTGGACGCCCTCGTGGACGTCCGCGGCTGAGGCCGCCGGTCGCGCTCGGCCGCGGCGCGACCAGGCCGGCGTCTCGGCGGTGAAGCTCAGCGGCGGCGCAACGACACCACGTCGGCGGCGATCAGCCGGTTGCCCACCAGCGGCATGCCGGTGCGCAGCGCCTCGAAGTCGGGCATCGGCGAGTGCGCGCCGGCGCGCCCCAGCAGCTCTCCCACCACCAGCTCGGGTTCGGCCAGGAAGCGCTCGTGGCGCACCACCATGCGACGGCCCCGCGGCTGTCTGAGGTACACCCACGCCGAGATCAGG
>DATJVV010000042.1:0-2046 GCA_035501635.1 Solirubrobacteraceae bacterium
CAGATCGGCAGCGCGACGATCTCCTCTCCGCTGCTGGCGGCGCCGCTTGAAGGACGCCTGTACGTGGGTCAGCCCGAATGCGGCCCCTGCAGCGCGCAGGACGCCGAAGACGGCCGCCTGTTCAAGCTCTACATCGAAGCCGAAGGCCAGGGTGTGCGCGTGAAGCTGCCCGGGCGGGCGTCGGTGAACACCGCCACCGGCCGGCTGACGGCGAGCTTTCAGAACAACCCCCAGCTGCCCTTCCAGAGCCTGCAACTGAAGCTCAAGAACGGACCCCGGGCGCCGCTGGCCAACCCCCAGTATTGCCAGTCGCTCACAAGCGCCGCCACCTTCACCCCCTGGAGCCTCGCCGGATCGCTCGGTGAAGCGGCGATCCTCGGCACGCCGGCGGCCACACCCACCTACACATCCTCCCAGCCGGTCGACCTCGACGGCGCGGGCAGCGCCTGCCCCGCGAGCCTGCCCTTCGCTCCGGGCTTCAGAGCGGGGACCCCCGCCGGCGCTTCCACCGCGGCCGGGCGGCACAGCGAGCTGGAAGTGGTCTTCGAACGCCACGACCGCGAACAGGGCCTCTCGCGCACGACCGTGCGCACGCCCCCGGGGCTGATCGGCGAGATCGCGGGCTTGCGGCGCTGCGCCGCCGCGCGGGCCGCCTCGGGCGCGTGTCCCGCGGCCTCCCAGATCGGCGTGGCGAGCGCGGCCGCCGGCTCGGGCCCCGAACCCTACGTCGTCTCCGGCCCCGTCTACCTGACCGACGGCTACGCGGGCGCTCCGTTCGGGCTCGCGATCGTGGTGCCCGCGCAGGCGGGGCCGTTCGACCTCGGCGATGTGGTGGTGCGGGCCTCGATCGCCGTGGACCCCACCACGGCGGCGCTCACGATCGCCAGCGATCCCCTGCCCCAGAGCCGCGACGGGGTGCCCTTCCGCCTGAAATGGGTGAGCGTGAAGGTGAACCGGCCCGAGTTCATGGTCAACCCCACGAGCTGCGCCAACCAGTCGATCGCCGCCACGATCGAGGGCGCGCCCGTCCGGGGCGGCGAAGGCGCGAAGAGCGCCACCGACAGCGCCCCCTTCACAGTGGGCGCCTGCGGAGAACTGTCCTTCAAACCCACCTTCACCGCCAGCACCGAAGCCGGGACCAGCAAAGCGAACGGCGCGAGCCTGCGGGTGGGCATCTCGATGCCGAGCGGCTCCTCCAACGTGCGCCAGCTCGAAGTGCAGCTGCCCACGGCGCTGCCATCGCGGCTGACCACGCTGCAGAAAGCGTGCACGGAAAAGCAGTTCGCGGCCGATCCCGGCGGCTGCCCCGAAGGCTCGCTGGTGGGTGGCGCGATCGCGCGCACCCCGCTGCTGGACGTGCCCTTGCAGGGGCCCGCCTATCTGGTCTCGCACGGCGGCGCGGCGTTCCCGGACCTCGTGTTCCTGCTGCGCGGCGAAGGCATCGAGATCGAGCTGGTGGGTCACACGAACATCAGGCGGGGCATCACCTACTCCAAATTCGAAACGGTGCCGGACGCGCCGATCGAATCCTTCCAGGCGAGCTTCCCCGAGGGTCCCCACTCGGTGCTGGCCGCCAACGGGAACCTGTGCGCGCAGAGCCTGGTGGCGCCCACCAAGATCGTCGCCCAGGACAACGCTAGCTTCGAACAGCGCACGCCCGTCACGGTGAGCGGCTGCCCGCCGAGCCCGTCCGTGACGATCGCCGGGGCGAGGGTGAAGGGGAGCAGGCTGCTGGTGACCGTGAGGACCTCCGCCGGCGGCACGCTCACGCTCGCGGGCAGGGGACTGCGCACGACCGTCAGGCGGGACCTGAAGGCGGGCACCCACCGGATCGCGGTGCGTCTCGGCCCGCAGGGCATCGCCGCCAAGCGACGCCATCGCAGGCTGATGCTCAGCGCGCGCCTGGCGGTGGGCGCCCAGCACGCAAGCCGCACGAGGGCCGTGAGGGCATAGGCGATGGGATCGCACAGGGCACCCACGGCGCACACGGAATCCACGGCGCACTCGGCATCCACGGCGCACTCGGCATCCACGGCACCCACGGCG
>DATJVV010000043.1:0-2268 GCA_035501635.1 Solirubrobacteraceae bacterium
GCGGGCGTGCTCGAAGATGGAGTGCAGGACGCCGAGCGCGTTGCGGGTGGTCTTCGGTGAGCTGCCCCCGCGAAGCATGTGGGCCACGAAGGTTTGGATGGCGCGGCGGTCGATTTGGTCGAGGGTGCGGTTGCCGAAGTAGGGGACGAGATGGACGCGGGTCATCGAGCCGTAGGCCTCGATGGTGGCCTTCTTGCGGCCGCGGACGCGGCGGTTCTCCATCACCAGGGCGCCGACCTCCTCGATTGTGACGCGCTCGCGGGCGAGGACGGCGTGGTCGATGGAGCCCATCTGGCGGCGAAGCTCGGCCTCCGCTTCGCTGCGGGTCATGCCTTCGCGGCTGGAGGGGATGCGCTTGGGGCCGATGCGGCGCTTGACCTGGACGGCGCCCACGCGCCACTTGCCATACCAGGTCTCCCGACCCGAGGAGTCGCGTTTGACGAACAGCCCGCCCGTCCCACGGGGGCGCCGGGAGGCCGACTTGGAGGTCGAGGAGGGGGTGCTCACACCTCTAATCCTACCCCACGCAGCGGACGCTCAGGGTACCACAGGGTACCAAACTGAGCGAATTTGACCGTACCTTAGATCACGAAAACCGCATTAGAAAGCCAAATCGCATCTCATCAAATCGCCAGAAAACGTTTGTGGTCCAGGCGGTCGTGGGTTCGAGTCCCATCGCTCACCCCTCGACGAGGTAGTTTGCGTGGCTCAGGCGGAGGCGTCGGCCCGCACGATCGCCAGCGCGAAGCCGTCGTGGCCCTTGGCGCCCACCATCTGGATGGCGCTGGCATCGACACGGGGCTCGGCGGCGAGCAACTGAAAGAAGCGGCGGATGCCGGCGATGTCCGGATCGGCTCCGTCCGGCCGGTATTCGGCTGGGTCGAGGATGCGGCCGTCGCGCACCACGTTGTCCACCACGATGAGGGTGCCCGGCCGGGAGAGCTTCAGGGACCATTGCAGGTAGCCGGGATTGTTCTTCTTGTCGGCGTCGACGAAGATCATGTCGAACGGCCCCGCCTCCTCGGCGACGAGCTCGGGGAGCGTGTGAAGACCCTCTCCCACGCGCAGCAGCACGCGCTCCGAGAGGCCCGCACGGGCGATGTTGGCGCGGGCGACCTCGGCGAACCGCGGGTTGGCCTCCAGCGTCACCAGCCACCCGTCCTCGGGCAGGGCGCGGGCGAGCCAGATGGTGCTGTAGGCGCCGAGGGTGCCGAGCTCGAGGATGGAGCGGGCGCTCACCATGCGGGCGAACAGGGCCAGCAGCTTGCCCTGGTTTGGGGTGACGGCGATCGGCGGCAGCCCCGCGTCCTCGCTCGCTCGGCGGGCGTTCAGCAGGGCCTCGTCCTCGGGCACCAGCAGGCCGTTCATGTAGTCGTCCACCGCGCTCCAGAGCTCGGCCCCGGCGGCGGGGGGCGCGAGAGGGGTGCGGTGAGCGTCGGGAGCCACGGAGGTTGACGCTATCCGATGGCCCGTGCGCGCGTGCGCGCGCACGCGCGGGCCCCCGTTTTGAGAGTGTTGTGCGGCCGGTGGGGACCGTGTTGTGCGGCCGGCGGGGACCGGCTGGCGAGTACCGTGGAGGCGATGGCGCGGATTCGCGACGAGGCCACGCGCAGGCGGCTGGCGCTGGCGGCCACGATCCTCGGCTCGGGGATCGCGCTGCTGGACGGGACGGCGGTGAACGTGGCGCTGCCGAGCATCCAGCGGGCGCTCGGGGGCGGCCTCGCGGGGCAGCAGTGGGTGGTGAACGGCTACCTGCTCACGCTGGGCTCGCTGATCCTGATCGGGGGCTCGCTGGGTGACATCTACGGCGAGCGGCGGATCTTCGCGCTGGGGGTGGGGGGCTTCGGAGGGGCGTCGCTGGTGTGCGCGCTCTCGCCCACGATCGGGGTGCTGGTGGGGGCGCGGGCGCTGCAGGGGGTGTTCGGGGCGCTGCTGGTGCCGAGCGCGCTGGCGGTGATCGTGGCGACCTTCCCGGCGGCCGAGCGGGGCCCGGCGATCGGCAGCTGGACGGCGTGGGGGGGAGTGGCGACGGTGATCGGGCCGCTGGCGGGCGGGGAGCTGTTGGCGATCGGCTCCTGGCGGTGGATCTTCGTGCTGAACGTGCCGCTGGTGTGCGCGTGTCTGGCGCTGATCTTCGTGGCGATCCCGGGACGGGCGCGCGAGCCGGGCGCCGACGGGGGCCTGGAGGGGTTCTTCGCGCGGGTGGACGTGCCGGGCGGGCTGCTGTGCGCGCTGGGGCTCGCGGGGCCGGTGTACGCGCTGATCGAG
>DATJVV010000044.1:0-7756 GCA_035501635.1 Solirubrobacteraceae bacterium
CGCTCATTCACGGTCTGATCGACCGACGGCGAGGTTGCGAGGGAGAGGGTTCGCCGGACATCTGTGGTCGATTGCTCGGGGCGCGCGACGAGGACGGGGCGCCGTTGTCCGCGACCCAGCTGCGGGACAACGTGATGACGATGCTGGTGGCGGGCCACGAGACGACTTCGGCGGAGCTCGCCTGGGCATTCCAGCTGCTAGCCCACAATCCCGCCGTGCAGGAGCGCCTGATCGAGGAGATCGACGCCGGCGGCGAGGAGTACCTCACGGCCACCGTCCAGGAGGTGCTGCGTCATCGCCCCGTGTTCCTGTTCGCGATACCGCGGGCGGTCAAGCGCCCGATCGACATCGGCCCCTGGCGCTACGAGCCGCCCGCCCATCTGCTCGCATGCATCTACCTGCTCCACCACGATCCCGAGCTGTATCCCGAGCCGCACGTCTTCCGGCCCGAGCGTTTCCTGGAGGGCCAGCCGAGCCCGAGCACATGGTTGCCCTGGGGTGGAGGGCGCAGACGCTGTGTGGGAATGGGGCTGGCGATGCTCGAGATGAAGGCCGTGCTGCGCGCCGTGCTCTCCCTGATGGTGGTCTGTCCGGCGGCGAGGCGCATGGAGCGTGCCCGCTGGCGCAGCGTGATCGTCACGCCCCACGCCGGTGCGCGCGTGGTGCTGCGCGCACGCCGAGGGCGAGCCGCACCGCGGAGCCGTCCCGTGCCGGGGCCGCGGGAC
Organism: Solirubrobacteraceae bacterium; assembly: GCA_035501635.1. Lineage (GTDB taxonomy): Bacteria > Actinomycetota > Thermoleophilia > Solirubrobacterales > Solirubrobacteraceae > Palsa-744. The sequence continues at coordinate 726 of DATJVV010000044.1, forward strand.
GGAGATGGACGTATGGGCCCTTTTCACGCGCCCGACCGCCCGGGTTCGCGGGCCCAGTGGTCCGATATCGACCCCTCGAACAACAATTGCCCGCAAAACATTTAGCGACGCGTCGCTATGCAGCGGCGTCGGAGACAGTCAGTATCGCCCCATATGGCGAAAAGGAACGGCAGCCGCACAGCGGATCAAGACGGCAAAATCGCGCTCTCCCTGACGGCCGGGCAGATCCGGCAGGTGGTGCGGGCCGCGCGTGCGGGCGAGGCGGAGCTCTCGCTGCTGCTGGACGGCTCGGAGATCAAGGAGGAGGGGAGCCTGGCGCTGGAGGTCTGGGAAGAGCGCTACCGCAAGGAGCTCTCCACCGGCAGCGCCTCCTCGTCGCTGCTGAGGGGTCTGCTGGTGCTTGCGTGCTTCCCGCGGGACGGCACGATGCGCACCGTCCACTGGGTGGCCGAGCAGACCGGCATGGAGGTCAGCACCACCCACCGCTACATCCGCACGCTGCTGCTGCTGGGCTTTCTCGAGCAGGACCAGAAGACGCGGGCCTACGGACGGGCGAACGCGTGAGGTCCCCAAGCGCCAGTCGCCTCTCCAGGCCCGCCTGGAGGGGCTCTCGCGGCGGCGTGCGCCCGGCTTCGATCGACCGCATGAAGGGAGCGCTTTCATGTCCCCACGCGTGAGCACCAGCTACGCCGACACCTGGAAGATCCCCGAACTGGCCGAACCGCGCTACTCCCAGTCCCTGGAGCGGGGTCTGGCGATCCTCGAGTGCTTCACGCCCGAGCGGCCGGTGCACGGCATCGCCGACATCGCCACCGAGCTCGGCATGAGCCGTCCCAGCACCCACCGCTACATGAGCACGCTGGTGGCGCTCGGCTACCTCGAACAGGGGGCACGGCGCAAGTACCGCCTCGCCCTGCGCGTCACCAGGCTCGGCATGTCCGCCCTGAGCAGCACCGACCTGCGCGAGCACGCCCACGCCGACCTGCGCGAACTCTCCCGCCGGGCGGGCTTTCCGGTGTCGCTGGCGATCCTCGACGGCCCCGACGTGATCTACCGGGACGTGGTGCGCCGTCTGCGTCGTGGACCCGGCGGGACGGAGGGAGAACCGGAGATCGGCGCTGCGCTGCCCGCCCATTGCGTGGCCATCGGCAAGGTGCTGCTCGCCCACGTGCCCGACCGCGAACGCAAGTCGGTGCTCGCCGACACCAAGCTCACCCGCCGGGCGCCCAACACGATCACCGCTCGCGCGGCGCTCAACGAGGAGCTGGCGCACGTGCGCGAGGAAGCGTTCGCGGTCGAGGACGAAGAGCTGGCCCCCGGACGGATCGCGATCGCGGCCCCCCTGCGCGACCACACCGGCGAAGTGATCGCCGCCATCGACATGAGCGCGAGCGCAGCGGTGATCTCGCTGGCTGAACTGGTGGATGCGCTGGGCCCCCATCTGGTGGCCACCGCCGATCACGTCTCCGCCCGTCTGGGCCACCGGCGCGAAAACGCCTCCGGGGACTGAGCGGGCTCACACGCCCGCCACGCGCAGGGCGCCCGCATGGGCGTCGCGCTCGAGCTCGTCGGGCAGCGGCGCCAGCTCATGCTCGTCCAGCCCCAGTGCGGTTGCGATCAGCCAGTCCGCGAACCAGGTGTTCTTGGGCAGCAGCGGGCCATGCAGGTAGGTGCCGATCGTGTGCCCGCTGAACGCCCCCTCCCAGCCGGAGCGTCCGTCGTTGCCGTGACCGCGCAGAACCCGCCCGAGCGGTGTGGCGCCGGCGCCGAGGCGGGTGCGCCCGCCGTGGTTCTCAAAGCCCGCCAGCACCCGCGGGCGCCCGTCCTCGGTGCCGGTGAGCGTGGGGGAGACCTCGAAGGCCACGTTGCCGATCAGCCGCGGACCCGGCTCGCGCACGGTGCGCACGTCCAGCAGGCCCACGCCCTCGATCGTCTCCCCCGCCAGCGCGTAGGAGTGGCCCAGCAGCTGATAGCCGCCGCAGATGCCCAGCACGAGCCGCTCGTTCGCGTGGGCCTCGCGCAGCGCCCGGGCCTTGGTGGCCAGCAGATCCTCGGCGCAGAGCTCCTGGTCGCGATCCTGGCCGCCGCCGATGTAGAAGAGGTCGTGCGCGCCGGGGTCCAGCCGGTCGCCAAGGCCGCTGGAGCTCGCCTCGAAGCCGATGCCGCGCCAGCGGCAGCGACGTTCGAGCACCAGCAGGTTGCCGCGGTCGGCGTAGATGTTCAGCAGATCCGGGTAGAGCGCGCACACACGCAGGGTGGGGGAGGGGGAGGAGGCCGACGCTCAGCCCTCCGTGGACATGGCGCTGGCGATGTGGCCCCGCCGGGCGAGCAGCTCGCGCAGGGAGAGCATGGCCGTATAGGTGGGAAGCGCATACAGCGGCCGGCCCGAGGTGCCAGCGTCGCCGCTCGCACGCGCCAGCGCCGTGGCCAGATCGGGCTGCACGACGATACGCCGGGGCTCCACGCCGGCGTACTTCAGACGCAGGGCCATCTCCGCGGCGCGCGTGCCGGCGCAGGTTGCCCGTCGCACACGCCCGGCCAGCAGCTCGAAGTCCGCGTCCCACACCCAGGACACGTCGCGGCCGTCGGCGATGTTGTCGTTGAGGATCGCCAGCACGTCGTGGCTCCCCGGCTCGAGCGCCAGCGTGCGCAGCACCTCGTTGGCGCCCACCGGGTTCTTGACCAGCAGGATGCGCAGCTCGCGCCCGTCGAGTTGCAGCGTCTCGGCTCGCCCGAACGCCGCCCGGGCGTCCCGCAGGCCCGCCCGGATGCTGGCGAGCGGCACCTGCAGCGCACTGGCGAGGGCCGCGGCGGCGAGGGCGTTGTAGACGTTGTAGAGGCCCGGCAGGGCCAGCGTGACACGCTCGCTGCCCGCGGGGGTGCGCAGCGTGAAGGCGCTGGCGCGCACGCCTTCCAGGGACACCTGTTCGGCGCTCACCTGGGGATGGGGCCGGGTCTGGCCGCAGCCGGGGCAGTGGTAGTGACCGAGGTGGCCGAGATAGATCGCATCGAACACGTAGGGGGCGCCACAGCGCCGGCAGTGCTTGGCGTCGGCGGCGTGCGCGATGCCCGGCAACGAGAGCCCCTGGTCCTCGATGCCGAAGTAGAGGACCCCGCGGGCGCGCTCCCGGCCGAGGTCGGCGATCACGGGATCGTCCGCGTTGAGCACCAGGGCGCTCTCACGGGTGTGATCGTCGCGCAAGGCATACGCCCAGCGTGCGGCGATCGTCTCCAGCTCTCCGTAGCGGTCGAGCTGGTCGCGAAATAGGTTCGAGAGCAATATCGCCCGCGGTCGCCTCAGCTGGCTCGCGATCGACGCCAGCCACATCTCGTCCACCTCGAACAGGCCCAGCTCCCCGTCGATGCCTCCCCCGGGGCGGGCCGCGGCGAGCAGCGTGGAGGCGATCCCCCCGGCCATGTTCGCGCCCGCGCGGTTGTGCACGAGACGCAGGCCCTCATGGGAGAAGATCGAGGCGATCATGGTGGCGGTGGTGGTCTTGCCGTTGGTGGCCGACAGCAGCACGCTGCCCTCGGGCAGCCGTGCCGAGAGCTCGCCGATCGCCTCGGGGTCCATCCGCAGCAGCGCCTTCCCGGGCGCGCTCGTGCCGGCGCCGCCCCGCAGCCGCGAGAGGGCGCCCAGGCCCCGGGCGAGCGCCATCTTCATCGCCAGCCCCCGCGCCATCAGGCCTCCGGAGAGCGTTCGAGCGCGGCCAGGCCCATGTCCGCCTTGGGCGGGCCGGCAGCGCGGGCCGGGCGGCTCGCCTCGGCGCCGAACGCGGGATTGGCTCCGGCGGGCACGAGCACCGTGACCGCGCCGGGCAGTGTGCGCACCCGCGCGGGCAGCCGCGCGATCGGATCGCCGTCGGCGTAGATCGAGAACGGGCGGTCCGCGGAGATGGAGACCTCCGCGGACCGGAAGCTGTGCACGTGCGGAGAGCTCGCGTGGGTGCCCTTGAACACCTTCGGCAGCAGGGACGTCACGAACGTGACCTTGCTCACGTCCTCCAGCACCAGCACGTCCAGCAGTCCGTCGTCGAGCAGCGCATCGGGCGCCGCTTGCATGCCGCCGCCGTAGGAGCGCGAGTTGCAGGCGCCAACCGTGTAGCCGGTGAAGGAATGGCGCTCGCCGGAGGGGTGCAGCTCGATCTCGAAGCGCGCCGGCCGCCAGGAGATCAGCGCGCGCAGGGCTCCGTAGGCGTACACGAGATTGCCCAGCGCCGCGGGGGCTTCGTTGGCGATGCGATTGGCCACCGAGTCGAAGCCCACGGAGGCGATGCCCACGAACGTGCGGCCCTCCACCTCGCCGAGATCGAGCGGTCTGGGCGTGCCGTTGGCCAGCACTTCGCAGGCCGCCACGGGATCCAGCGGGATCCCCAGCACGCGCGCCAGGTCATTGCCGCGCCCGCCGGGCAGCACGGCGAGCACCGCGCCCGGAATCTCGCGCAGCACGTCGGCCACCGCGCCGATCATGCCGTCGCCGCTGAGCACCGCCACCGTCTCGCCCCGCGACGCGCCCTCGCGGGCGAGCTCCCGGGCGTGCTCGAGATCGCGCGTGTCACAGCGGCGCGCGTCGATCCCCAGCTCCGCGAGCGCGCGCTGCACGCCGGGCGCCCGGCGAGCGCCGCGGCCGCCGCCGGCGGAGGGATTCACGAGCAGGCACACGGGCGCTGACACGGGTTCAAGCCTATTCGGCGGCTATCGCGCTCGCTGTGGCGTGGAGCGGTCTTCAGCCCGTGCTGGCGCGGCCCGCCTGCGCGCGATCTCGCCGGCGGCGACCGATCGCGGCCACCACGCCGAGCACGGCGAGCACGAGGAAGAAGCCCAGCAGGATTCCGGGCGCCATGCCGATGCCACCGAAGGGCAGCGCGATCAGCTCCACGATGCCCAGGCCGAGGGCCAGCAGGGCGATCACGAGCAGGATGATCAGCAGGATCCCGCGGATGCGCGCGAGGATGCCCGCCGAGGACGCGGGCAGCAGCAGGCCCATGGCGCGCAGCGCGAACATCTGACGGCCCGTTGGGGGCGTCTGGCCGAGGCGCTCGACGGCGTCCTTGAGGTCACCCGCCCGCCGTTCTGCGAGCGCCAGCGAGGCGTCGGCCATGCGCCGCAGCTGCATGCGGTCCTGCGGCCGGGCCGCGGCGATCGCCCGCTGGAAGTAACCGCGGGCCTTCTCGGCGTCGAAGCGCTCGGAAGCGCGCGCTCCGAGGATCGCCAGCGCGGCGGACTTGTACTTGGTCTCGTTCTCGAGCTCCTCGTCGGAGCGCTGCTCGAGCTCCCGCATCGCCGCCAGGGCTCCACGCTGCTCGATGCGGATCTGTCGCTGCTTGGGCGCCATGCGGCGCTCATTCTATGGTCTTGCAAGCGGTATGCTCGACAGCGTGGCAAGCATGAGTCTCCGCGGGGTTTCGAGGGCGTGGATGGCCGTGGGCCTCATGCTCGTCTGCGCGTCGCCGTCGTGCGCGGCGGCGGCCGCGAGCGCGGGGGCGAGCAGTTCCTCCTCCGGGGGCGCCCAGGCGAGCTCTCCGAGCTCCAGCTCCACCGCCGCCGGCACGAATGGAAGCGCCTTCGGCGAACTCTCTCAGGGCGGCGCCGCCGAAGAAGCGGCCGGCGCGAACACGAAGTCCAAGACCTCCACGACCACCGGTGAAACGTCGGGCACGAGCTCGAGCGGATCCAACACGGGCCCGGTGCTGTGGCTCAGCCTCGGCGCCGCCGTGCTGCTGCTGGGCGGCATCGCCTTCGTCATCCTGCGCGATGCTCGGAGCGTCGCGCCGGTGGGCGACGGACCGGTGATGGGGCGCCCCGCCCGCGACCCGGCCGTGACGTTGCGCAAGCGCCGCGCGAAAGCGAAGGCCGCCCGCCGCCAGCGCAAGCGCAACCGCTGAGCGAGGGGCCGGGCGAGGGTCTGCGTGGGGGCATGCCCCACCTGCGGGTGCGGCTGCCGCCGTCCTCGTCGGAGGCTTCGGGCTCCTCGCCGGTGCCGTCGCCCGTGGGACGCGCGGTCATCGCCTCGTCGTTGCGAGCCGGAAGCCAGAGCATGAGCGCGGCGACCGGCAGCTTCACCAGCCCGAGCAGCACGATCACCCACCACATGGACACGTCCTCCCCGATGCTACTACTGGCCGATGCCCGTGAGCGACCGGCGGCGTGAGCTGGAGACATTGGCGCAGGGAATCGTGCGCTGCAGGCGCTGTGCGCGCCTGGTGCAGTGGCGCGAGCAGGTGGCCCGGGAGCGCAAAGCGGCGTTCGCGAACGAGCGCTACTGGGGTCGCCCGCTGCCCGGCTTCGGCGACCCAAGCGCGCGGCTGCTGGTGCTCGGGCTAGCGCCCGCGGCTCACGGTGGGAACCGCACGGGCCGGATGTTCACGGGAGATCGCTCCGGAGACTTCCTCTACGCGGCCATGTGGCGCGCGGGCCTTGCCAATCAGCCCACAGCCACGAGCCGCGACGACGGTCTGACGTTGAAGGACGCCTGGGTGAGCGCCGCCGTGCGCTGCGCGCCCCCGGCGAACCGACCCACACCCCTGGAGCGCGACAGCTGTCTGCCGTGGGCGCTTCGCGAGCTCGGCCTGCTGGCGGAAATCGAGACGATCGTGTGCCTGGGCGCCTTCGCCTGGGACGCCGGCCTGCGCATGGACGCGGCGATGGCTGGCGGCGACCCGAGCTCGGGCGCCCCGCGCCGTCCGCGGCCCCGGTTCGGCCATGGAGCCGAGCATCGAGGCGGGCGCTACACGCTCATCGGCTGCTACCACCCCAGCCAGCAGAACACCTTCACGGGTCGTCTCACCGAGCCGATGATCGACGCTGTGCTCGAGCGTGCCCGGGAGCTCGCCGGCTGACCGCCGGCGTCTCCCACCGCGCCGCCCGGCTGCGGCCCTCAGGCCCGCACGAGCACCCGCAGCTTCTCAGGCAGCACCGCGAGCAGGTCTTCGATCTCGCCGGCGGTGACGTGGGCGCGAAGCACCGTCGTGACGGCGGCGACCGCCATGGACGCCTAGGTCTCGCCCGAGAAGCGCCCCTCGCTGACGACG
>DATJVV010000045.1:0-3580 GCA_035501635.1 Solirubrobacteraceae bacterium
AGCGGGAGCCCATCGCCGCCGCGTCCATCGGCCAGGTCTATCGTGCCACCCTCCACGACGGCCGGGCGGTGGCGGTGAAGGTGCAGTACCCGGGGGTGGCGGCGGCGGTCCGGGCGGACCTGCAGAACCTCGACATGATCATGCGCCTGCTCAAGCGCATGACCCCGGGCCTGGATGCCAAGGCGATCGCCGGTGAGGTGCGCGAGCGCATCGGGGAGGAGCTGGACTACGAGCTGGAGGCCCAGAACCACCGGGCGATCGCGCGCATCTACCGCGGCCATCCCTTCATCGCCGTTCCCGAGGTGATCACCGAGCTGTCCCGTGAGCGGGTGCTGGTCACCGAGCTGGTTCGGGGGATGGGTTTCGAGGAGCTCAAGCAACGCTCCCGGGCCGATCGTGACCGCATCGGGGAGATCGTGTTTCGCTTCTTCCTGGGCTGCCTCTATCGCCATCGGCAGTTCTCGGGGGACCCCCATCCCGGCAACTTCCTGCTGCTGGACGACGGCCGGGTGGCGTTCCTGGACTTCGGCCTCTTCAAGCGCCTGGCCCGTGAGCCCGTGGAGCTCGAGCTCGCCTGCCAGCGGGCGGTCTGCGAGGGAGACGCCGCGGAGCTTCACCGGCTGCTCGCGGGCTCCGGCTTCCTGCCCGAGCCAGAGCGCGTGGATCCCGGGCACCTGCTCGCGTTCGTGCGCTCGGCCATCTGGTGGTACACCACCGCCGACGAACAGGTGGCCCTGAGCCCTGAGATCGCCACGCGGGTGATGATCGAGAGCTCGGACCCCCGCTCCAGCTACTTCGGCGAGATGCGCCACCAGGACATGCGCCCCGAGCATCTCTTCGGGCGGCGCATGGAGCTGCTGACGCTGGCCGTGCTCTCCCAGCTGCGCGCCAGCGCCAACTGGCACCGGGTGGCCCGGGAGTGGATGTACGGCGACCCTCCCGTCACCGAGCTGGGCCGCGAAGAGGCTGAGTTCTACGGCCACGCCGGCGTGGCCGCCTGAGCCTCAGAGCACCTGGATCTGCATCAGGCTGGTGGTGCCGGGCCTTCCCGAGGGCAGCCCCGCGGTGATCGCCACCCGCTGGCCCGGTCTGCACCAGCCGAGCTCCAGCACCCGTTTGGCGGCGTCGGCGATGAGCCCCTCGGTGGTCTCGTGCCGGCGCATGGAGGCCGCTCGCACCCCCCACATGAGGCCGCAGCGGCGCACCGTCTCTTTGCCGGGGGAGAGCGCGAAGATCGGCACCGTGGGCCGGTGGGCGGAGACCAGCCGGGCGGAGCGGCCCGAGAGGGTGGGGATCACCAGGGCGTCCAGCGAGAGCTCCCGGCCGGCGACGCTCACGTTGTGGGCGATGGTGTAGGCGGGGTCGGTGTCCATGCGGCGCACCCGCGAGGCGTTCCAGTCCTCGTAGGGGGCGATGGCCTCGGTCTGCTCGGCGATGGCCGCCATCATCGCCACGGCCTCCACCGGGTAGGAGCCGATGGCGGTCTCCTGGGAGAGCATCACCGCGTCGGTGCCGTCGAGGATCGCGTTGGCCACGTCCGCCACCTCCGCCCGTGTGGGGCGCGAGGAGGTGACCATCGAGTCGAGCATCTGGGTGGCCGTGATGGCCGGCCGGGCGAGGTGGCCGGCGAGGCGCAGCAACTGCTTCTGCACGATCGGCACCCGGGCGATGGGCAGCTCGATGCCGAGGTCTCCCCGGGCCACCATCACGCAGTCAGCGGCCCGCAGCACCTCCTCGGCTCGGTCCACCGCCTGGGGCTTCTCCATCTTGGCGATCAGCGGCAGGCGGGTGTGCCTGCGCACGAACTCCACGTCCTCGGGACGCTGCACGAAGGAGAGCGCCACCATGTCCACGCCGATGGACTCCCCGTGGCGCAGCAGCTCGAGGTCGTGCTCGGGGGTGGCCGGCAGGGAGTCCAGCGGCCCGGGGATGTTCAGGCCCTGGCGGGAGGCCACCGCGCCGCCAACCTCGATCTCCGTGTCGAGCTCGCGCTCGGCGACACGCACCTCGGTGACCCGCAGGCGCACCGAGCCGTCGGCCATGTAGAGGGTCTCCCCGGGGGATACCGACTCGGCGAGACCCTCCCAGGAGATGCTCATGCGCCGGGCCGTGCCCGGCTCCTCGCCGTCGCCGCAGTAGATCGTCAGGTGCTCGCCCGGCGTGAGCTCCACCACGTCGTCGCGCACCGGCCCGATGCGCAGCTTCGGCCCGGGCAGGTCCTGCAGGATCGCCACCGGCCGCCCCGCCTGGCCCGCCGCGTCGCGCACTCGACGGAGCGTCTCGGCGTGCTCCTCCAGGGTGCCGTGGGAGTAGTTCAACCGCGCCACGTCCATCCCCGCCTGCACCATCCGCAGCAACGTCTGGGGATCCCGCGAGGCGGGTCCGATGGTGGCCACGATCTTCGTGCGACGCATGGTTGGCAAGGTAGCGGGCCGACGGCCGCGACACCGGCGCGGGCCTATGATCGAGCGATGCTCGGCCCCTCCCGTCCCGTGCCCCGTCCGGGAGCCCGCGCGCGGATCGCCCACTTCGGCGGCGAGCTCGAGCCCGGTGTGGTGGTGGAGGTCGCGGAGGAGGGCCGGCGCCTGCGGGTGCGCTGTCAGTCCGGCGAGATGCTGGAGTTCGTGCTCAACCCCGCCACCGCCCGCTTCGTGGCGGCGGGCACCGCCCACGGGCCGCGGCTGGAGTTGTTGGGCGAGGATCACGGCGGCGAGTGACCGCGCCCGCGGCGCGAGCCCTGCGAGTCCGTCCCGACGAGCGCGGCCGGGCGAGCGCGCCTCAGGGAGCCCGCAGGTCGGGGAAGTTCTCGGCGCAGTGCTCGCGCAGGGCCTCCCGCACCCACCGGCGCTCGGCCTGGCTTGCCATGCGGTAGCGGGCGCGCAGCTCGCGCTGGCCCTCCAGGGGGACGCCGGCGATGCTCCAGCGCACGGCCAGCCGCTCGAACAGCAGCTCTCCGGCGCGCGCCCAGGCGTCCTCGCGGGTGGCGCTTGGACGTCCCTCGCCGGCGAGCGCCCGGGCGTACTCCCGGCGGCTGGCGGCGCTCAGGGAGCCGCGCAGGGTGAGCGTGTTGCCCTCGCCGTCGCGGTAGTCGCTGGTGGGGGCCGAAAGCCTGCCCGCGCCCTCGGACCTCCCGGCGGCGGCTCGGCGGCGGCTGCGCCTGCCCACCCGCTTCAGGGAGCGTCCGTGTCGGCGCGCGCCTCGGCCACGCCGGCGATCTTCAACAGCTGGCCGCGCACGTCGCCGGTGACCGCCTTGGCGTGGCCGGGCCAGGCGGCCGCGGGCTCCATCTCGGCGAGCTTGCGGATGCTGGCGCGGGCCTGCTGGGTGTCATAGTTGTAGGTGTCCACCGGCACTTTGGGCGGGCAGTTGCGTCCCCACATGTCGATCGTGTAGAAGCAGTCGCTGACCAGGGCGAGCCGGTCGGATTCGCGCCACAGGCCGATCAGGCCGGGGGCGTGGCCGGGGAGGTCGATGACCTTGAAGCCGGCGAGCTCATCGCCCTCCTTCACGGTGTCCGAGATGTGCACGGGGCCGGCGTCCCAGGCGAGGCGGTGGAGCAGTTTCTGGATCTGTTTGGCGC
>DATJVV010000046.1:0-2168 GCA_035501635.1 Solirubrobacteraceae bacterium
GCCGGCGAGACGCGCGCGAGCGCCAGCTCGATGCCCGCGCGGATGGAGTTGGCGTGCACCACCTCGGCCCGCTGGCGCCGGGCCGCCCCGTGCAGCTGAAGGGCCGCACGGCTCATCTCGGCGAGCGCCCGCGGGGTGTGCAGGGGATGCAGGCGCAGGCTGCCCGTGGTGCTCGCGATCGGCGTCACCGCCAGCCCCAGCGCGCGCACCGCCTCGTCAAGCGCTCCCGGTGGGGTGGCCACGCATGCCTGCACGCTCTCTGGCAGTGCCGCCAGCAGGCTCAGCATCGAGCGCTCCGAGCCGCTCACCTCGGCGGTGTGGTTCACGTAGAGGACCCTCATCTGCTCCGGTCTTCTACAGCAGCTCGCCCAGCGCCGCCTCCAGCCTGGCGGCGACCAGTGGCCACGCGAAGCCCTGCGCCCGCGCCGCTCCCTGGCTGCCCAGCCGGTGCGCCAGCTCCCGGTCGGTGAGCAGCAGCGTGAGCGCGCGCGCCACGGCATCGGCGTCGTGGGGATCCACCAGCAGACCGCTCACCCCGTCGGCCACCGCGTCCAGCGGGCCGGCCACGTTACCCGCCAACACCGGCTTGCTGAAGGCGTTGGCTTCCAGGTAGACGATGCCGAAGCCCTCCCCCGGCAGACGGCTGGGCATCGCGAGCACGCTGGCCCGTCGCAGCCAGTCGTCCCGCTCGGCGTCGCACACGGCTCCCAGGAAGCGCACCGCACCGGCGAGACCCGCCGCATGTGCCCTCGCTTCGACGCTTGCCCGCAGTGGGCCCTCGCCGATCACCACCCACTCCACGTCACGAACCTCCCGGCGCACCTTCACGAGAGCGTCGGTGAGCACGTCGTGCCCCTTGTAGGTGTGTTTGAGCTGCGCGATCGTCAGCACCGTGGGCCGTTCCGCGGGTAGGGAGAGCGGCTCGGAGGGCAGATCGACTCCGGGTGGGATTCGCAAGAGCCTGGCCGGCCGGACTCCGGTTGCCCGCACGAGGGAAGCCGTGTAGGCGCTCACGGCTACCGACGTGTCGGCCTGCCCGGCCGCGAACCCCGCGAGCCATGGTCTGCCAAGGATCTCGTTGGCGTGGAAGTACTGCAACGTGGCCACCCCGAGAAGCCGCCGAATCAGGGCCGCGGCGGGACTCGCGATCACGTGTGCGCTGAGGATGAGATCCGGCCGAAACCGCGCCGCCGTGGCCACCGCGGCCGCGTTGAGCGCGAGCATTCGCGCACGCTCGTTCCCCAGCCCCCTGCCCGTGCGCCGTACATCGAGCGGAGATGCTCGATCGAAGGAGTCTCCTCCCGGACGAGCCACCGTGAGCACCCGCACGCGAAAGCCCCGCAGTTCCAGCGCCAGCCGGTGGACCAGCGCCTGCACGCCGCCGTGATCGGGCGGGAAGTCCGGCGTGAGGATCAGCAGCCGGGGTCGGATCGCGCGGGCAATCCCCGACCCGCTCATCGCGCGGGAACGGCCACGAACAGCTCCGCCCAGGCTCTCATGGCCTGGCGCAGCTGCACGAACTCCGGCTGCTCGAGCGGCAGCCGGTCGGCCAGCTCGCCGTAGGCGCCCGCCACCGACTCGGCGGTGAGCACCACGGAGTCCACCGCCTGCCAGAATCGCTCGTTGGCCGCGAGCCCGCGAGCCTCCTTGGCGAGGTTCGAGAACACGTCGGAGGCCCGCTCGTGCAGCACAGCCGGCGAGCCGCTATTGACCGCCAGACCGAGGTGGTCGGCCACCCGCTTGGCCAGCACCCCGCCCCAGATGTCGCCGAAGCGATCGAACGGGTAGTCGGGACCCATCAGCAGGAAGTACATCGCAGGGGTGAACTCCGGGCGCCAGGCGACGTTCATCGAGCACATCGGGAAGTAGCTTCCTCGGGGGATGGTGCGATCGCTCCACCCGGCCGGGATCTGCACGCGGCTGGCCACCAGCTGGGTGGCCGCGTCGAAGTCCGGCACCCCGCTCCAGAGGCCGTGGTTGAGCATCACGGGCGCTCGTCGCTCGTCGGCGAAGTAGGGCATCCCCCGCGGAGACGCGGCGTCGAGCGAGCTGACCCATGCATGCTCGCACGCGCTCTGCAAACGCGACCAGTGGCGCTCCAGGAACCCCGGGTGCGCGGGGTCCGGCCGGGTGTCGTCGTCAAGCGCCACGATCATGTCGGGCTCCAG
>DATJVV010000047.1:0-5309 GCA_035501635.1 Solirubrobacteraceae bacterium
TGAGCGGCGTCTCGCGCCCACCGTCGAGCCCGGGGTCGCCGCGACGTGGGTTTCGGGGGCGGGCGGCATGTCGTTTTGCGTATGGCGGCAGGTCGGGTACCATGCGGTACGCGGGATCGCGTGAGGGCGGCCCGTCACGGCGTCCCGAGGCCGAAACGATCCACCCGATCGACCCGATCTACCAGGAGAGGAGAACTCCCGCCCGATGTCAAGCACGACTTCCGTCGCCAACCCCGAGGAGCTGACCGAGGTCGCCGAGGCCACCGAGGCCGCGGAGGCCGCCGTGGAGGCCATCACGAGCTCCGCCAACAAAGAGGCCGCCTTCTCGATGGCGCTGAGCCAGGACCAGAAGGACATCCGCGAGTGGGTGCACGGCTTCGCGGCCGACGTGATGCGCCCCGCTGCGCACGAGTGGGACGAGAAGGAGCAGACGCCCTGGCCGATCATCCAGGAGGCGGCGAAGATCGGGTTGTACGGCTTCGAAGGGCTGGCGCAGTTCTTCGCGGACCCCACAGGGCTGACGCTGCCGATCGTCAACGAGGAGCTCTTCTGGGGCGACGCGGGCATGGGCATGGCGATCATGGGCACCTCGCTGGCGGTGGCGGCGATCTTCGGGCAGGGCACGGGCGAGCAGATCGGGGAATGGATCCCGCGCTGCTTCGGCACGCCCGAGGACGTGAAGGTGGCGGCGTTCTGCTCCTCCGAGCCCAACGCGGGCTCGGACGTGAGCGCGATCCGCACCAGCGCGAAGTTCGACGAGGCGGCCGGCGAGTGGGTGCTCAACGGCCAGAAGGCGTGGGCCACCAACGGGGGCATCTCGGACGTGCACGTGGTGATCGCCTCGGTGGACCGGGAGCTGGGCTCGCGGGGGCACGCGGCGTTCGTGGTGCCGATGAGCGAGGCCAAGGGCATCAGCCAGGGGGCCAAGGTGTCAAAGCACGGCCTGCGGGCGTCGCACACGGCGGACGTGTACCTCGATGACTGCCGGGTGCCCGTCAACTACGTGCTGGGAGGCAAGGAGAAGCTCGACGAACGGCTTGCGAGGGCGAAGGAGGGCAAGAAAAACAAGTCCAACGCCTCGATGGCCACGTTCGAGGCCTCGCGGCCCACGGTGGGCTCGCAGGCGCTGGGGATCGCGCGGGCGGCCTACGAGTACGCGCTGGACTACGCCAAGGAGCGGGAGCAGTTCGGCAAGAAGATCATCGAGAACCAGGCGATCGCGTTCACGCTGGCGCGCATGAAGCTCGAGATCGACGCCTCCCGGCTGCTGGTGTGGCGGGCGTCCTGGATGGGGCGCAACCAGGTGCCCTTCGAGAACGCCGAGGGCTCGATGTCCAAGCTGAAGGCCGGCGAGGTGGCCGTGTGGGTGACCGAGCGGGCGATCCAGATCCTCGGCGGCAACGGCTACACGCGGGAGTTCCCCGTGGAGCGCTTCCACCGGGACGCCAAGATCTACGACATCTTCGAGGGCACCGCCGAGATCCAGCAGATGGTGATCGCGCGGGCCATCTCGGGGATGCAGATTCGGTAGGGCTATAGAGCCAATCCGGCAGGTCGGGCGGGTAGTTCAGACCAGGTTGCGCGACGCGAAGCGAAGCCCGACTGGTTCCGCCGCTCTCCTGAGTTGCGTGTGGCGCACCTCTTTCTGGGCAGTTTGAAGATTCAATCTTGATATTGTCCAAGCGGTGATCCGCCGGACGATCCAGGATCAACTCGAGCGCCTTGCCGCTCGGCAGCCCGTGGTCACGATCACCGGACCGCGCCAGTCGGGCAAGACGACCCTCTGCCGTACAACCTTTCCCGACCATGAGTACGTGTCGCTGGAGACTCCATCCGAGCGTGAGCTGGCACAGGAGGATCCGCTGGCCTTTCTCGGACGCTTCGAAGGCCGGCGGGCGATCCTCGACGAGATCCAGCGGGCGCCCGAGCTGCCGTCCTATCTCCAGAGCCTCGTCGATGAAGACGCCACGCCAGGACGGTTCATCCTCACCGGCTCACAGAGCCTGTCGTTGCTCGACCATGTGAGTCAATCGCTCGCCGGGCGCACGGCCCTGCTCGAGCTGCTGCCGCTCGACCTGGGCGAGATCCGCCGTTTTTCGGATGCGCCTGAAGATCTCGACACGCTCTTGTGGAAGGGGGGCTATCCCCGGATACACGACCGGCGGCTGTCTCCGGGCGAGTGGCTGGCCGACTACACTGCCACATACCTGGAGCGGGACGTCCGCGGTCTGCTCAGAGTCGGCGACCTGGCGGAGTTCCACAGCTTCCTGCGCCTCTGCGCCGGCCGCGTGGGGCAGCTGATCAACCTCGCGTCTCTCGCGGCGGACTGCGGTATCGCCCAACCGACGGCCCGCAGCTGGCTGTCGGTGCTCGAAGCGAGCTTCATTGTCTTTCGCCTGCCGCCCTTCCATGCCAACCTCGGCAAGCGCTTGGCCAAGCACCCAAAGCTCTACTTCCACGACTCCGGGCTCGCGGCCAACCTGATTGGCATCGAGGATCCGCGCCAACTTGCCACGCACCCGCTGCGAGGACCTCTGTTTGAGGGGTGGGTTGTCTCCGAGATCGTCAAGTGGCACCGAAACCGCGCACGCAGGCCCGAGCTCTCGTTCTATCGTGAGCGCGACCGCGTTGAGATCGATCTCGTCATTGAGCGTGGCGGGGAGCTGGTGCTGCTCGAGGCGAAGGCGGGCCGGACTCCGGCCGGCGACTATTTCAAGGCCTTCCCCCACTTCACGGAGTTGATGGGAGCGCGGGGTGATGGGCGCTTCAAGGTCGCTCGGCAGATAGTCGTGTACGGCGGTTCCGAGACCCAGCCGCGAAGCACGGGTGAGCTCGTGAGCTGGGCCGACCTCCCTGACGTCGCCCTCGGCTGACAGGGACGGTTCCCGCTTGCCCACCGGCGACCGCGTCCGTAAGCTGAGGTCATGCGCAGGCGTGTCCAGGGACGGATCACCTACGCCAACGTGGTGGCGACGCTGGCGCTCGTGCTCGCGATGAGCGGCGGGGCGCTGGCGGCCAACCACTACCTGATCAACTCCACCAGGCAGATCAACCCGAAGGTGCTCAAGAAGCTGCGGGGCGCCAGGGGGAAGACCGGTGCACGCGGTCTCGCCGGCATCAGCATTCAGGGGCCGACGGGACCGCAGGGACCGAAGGGAGAAAGGGGAGGCGAAGGTCCTCACGGAACCAACGGCACGAATGCATATGAGGCGCTCCCCGCGGGCAGGTCGGTCAGCGGGGAGTACGCCGCAAGCAGCGAAGACGCCGCCAAAGAAGGTGCGTTGAAGGAGGCGATCACCTTCCCGATGCTCGTCGCGGGCGGCATCGGCGACGAAGCCGGGCACGAACATGTGATCTACGTCCCGCACGGCGCGACCAAGGAACATTGCAGCGGTCCCGGGCACGCGGACAGGGGCTACCTCTGCATCTACAGCTCGGAAAGCTCTGGAGTCGCCAACCCCACCATGTCGAATCCCGAGACCTCGCCGCTTGGCACGACGGCCACGGGCGAACACGGCTTTCTCTTGACGTGGAGCGTCACGGAAGATGCCGCCCCGAAACAGCCCGTCTTCGACGTGGGCACCTACACCGTCTCGGCGCCCTGAGCCCGCCCGCCTACCACGCCTGGTCGGCGCCGCAGCGGGGGCAGCACACGGTGGTGGAGACCCGGGCGGCGAACACCAGGCCGCAGGAGCAGCTGTAGGAGGCGTTGTCGATCGGGCCGCCGGCGCTGCGCACGCGCTCGACCGCCGGGTCGGAGCGGGTGGGGGCGGACGGAGACGGGACGCTCTCGAGGGATGCGCGCCGGCGACGGCGCGGGGAGTGGCGCTCCCGCAGGCGTGAGGTGAGTAGGTGGGTTGCGCGCATGTGGAGGGTCCCTGACCTAAGGACGTTTCGGAGCGGCAAAGGTTTCGCTCCAGCTTGGCCATTCCCCACTCGCAGATTCGTCCACTCAGGTCCGTGGGGAGCCTCGGGGGCGGGCCGCGCGCGCGGGCCGGGGAGCGGCGTTCGCGGGGGCGGCGCGTGCGATACTCAGCGGCGATGAACCCCGCACGCAAGCGAACGGTGCGGCTGGCGGTCGCCCTCGGGGCAGCGGTGGTGCTGGGGTCGGCGCTGATCTACACGAGCTTCAGCGCGGCCTCGCCGGCGCTCACCCCCAGTCAGCTGCTGCGCCAGGCGCAGCCCGGACGCAGCTACCAGCTCACGGGCACGGTGGTGAGCGGCTCGGTGCACAGGATGGGGGGGACGCTTGACTTCAGCGTGGCGGACCGCACCGGCGGGGGCGCTCGGATCCCGGTGTCCTACACGGGCACCGTGCCGGACCCCTTCCGGGAAGGGCGGGAGGTGATCGTGACGGTGCGGCGCGAGGGCTCGGGGTACGTGGGCGAACGGGACTCGCTGATCACGAAGTGCCCGTCGAAGTACAGGGCCGCGCCGCCGGCGAGCCAGAAGCAGAGCTACTGATGATGGGCGGGCGCTGATGGCGGGCCTGGGCAACGCGTGCCTGATCCTCGCGCTGGTGGCGTGCGCGTGCGGGATCGGGGCCTCGCTGTACGGGGTGCGCGGCGGGCGCATGGAGTGGTGCGACGCGGGCCGGCGGGGCGTGTACCTGCTGGCGGGCATCCTCACGGTGGCCTTCGCGGTGCTGGAGATCGCGTTCCTCAAGGACGACTTCTCCTTCAACACCGTGGCGGACACCTCCTCCACCACCACGCCCACCTTCTACAAGGCCGCGGCGGTGTGGTCCTCCCAGGAAGGCTCGCTGCTGCTGTGGGCGTGGCTGCTTTCGCTGTGGTCGAGCCTCGCGCTGTTCCTCACGCGCCGACGGCTGCGGGACGTGGCGGCGTACGCCACCGCGATCCTGCTGGGCTTCGGGGGCTTCTTCATCGGTCTGATGGTGTTCTACGCCAACCCCTTCCAGACCACCACGCCGGCGCCGGCGCAGGGGGCGGGCCTGGACCCGCTGCTGCGGTTCCCCACGATGATGATCCACCCGCCGATGCTCTACTCGGGCTACACCCTGTGCACGGTGCCGCTGGCGTTCGCGATGGGGGCGCTGCTGGCCAGGCGCCTGGACGCGGAGTGGATCGGGGCGGTGCGCCGGTTCGCGTTCGCGGCCTGGCTGTTGTTGGGCGTGGGCATCCTGCTGGGCGCCCGCTGGTCATACGCGGAGCTCGGCTGGGGCGGATACTGGGGCTGGGACGCGGTGGAGAACGCCTCGCTGATGCCCTGGCTCACGGGCACCGCGTTCCTGCACTCGCTGATGATCCAGGAGAAGCGGGGCATGCTGAAGGTGTGGAACGTGTCGC
>DATJVV010000048.1:0-5845 GCA_035501635.1 Solirubrobacteraceae bacterium
GCAAGTCGCTGTGCTTCAACCTGCCGGCGCTTCACCTGCTCTGCCAGCACGCCAGGGCGCGTGCCCTCTACCTCTATCCCACCAAGGCCCTGGCCCAGGACCAGGCGCGGGCCCTGAACGCCTTCGGCCTGCACCGGCGCATCCGGCCGGCGATCTACGACGGCGACACCCCGCGCCAGGCGCGCGGTGACATCCGGCGCAACGCCAACGTGGTGCTCACCAACCCCGACATGCTGCACGTGGGCATCCTGCCCAACCACCACCTGTGGGAGGACCTGTTCGCCAACCTCGCGCTCGTGGTGGTGGACGAGGCGCATGTGTACAGGGGCGTGTTCGGTTCCCACGTGGCGGGCGTGCTGCGGCGGCTGCGGCGCATCGTGGCCGCCCACCGGACCCCCGACTCGCCCTTCGGGGAAGAGCCGCGCTTCCTGCTGACCTCCGCCACGATCGCCAACCCGCAGGAGCTGGCGCAGCGGCTCACGGGCCTGGAGGACGTGCGGGTGATCGACGGCGACGGCTCCCCCGCGCCCGGGCGGCGCATCGCGATGTGGAACCCGCCGCTCACCGACGAGACCCTCGCCACCCGCCGCTCGGCGCTGGCGGAGGCGGCGGAGCTGCTGGCGCGGCTAGTGATGGAGGAGGCGCGGGCGATCTGCTTCATGAAGTCGCGCAAGGGCGTGGAGCTGCTCAGCCGGCTGACCGCCGAGGAGCTCACCGCGCGCGGGCGCGGGGACCTGGCCGACCTCATCGCTCCC
The DNA here is from genome assembly GCA_035501635.1 of Solirubrobacteraceae bacterium. Taxonomy (GTDB): domain Bacteria; phylum Actinomycetota; class Thermoleophilia; order Solirubrobacterales; family Solirubrobacteraceae; genus Palsa-744. The sequence goes on from DATJVV010000048.1 coordinate 756, forward strand.
TACCGCGCCGGCTACACCCCCCAGCAGCGCCGGGATCTGGAGGCACGGCTCACCCGGGGGGAGCTGCGCGCGGTGATCACCACCGACGCCCTGGAGCTGGGCATCGACATCGGCGAGCTCGACGCCTCCCTCGTGGTGACCTTCCCCGGCACCGTGGCCTCCCTGCGCCAGATGTGGGGCCGGGCGGGCCGGCGAGGGCGAGGTCTGGCTCTGTACGTGGCCGGCGAGGACGCCCTGGACCAGTTCTTCTGCCGCCACCCCGACGAGTTCCTGGAGCGCCCCGTGGAGGCCGCGATCCTCGACCACGAGAGCCCCCAGATCTTCCGCGCGCAGCTGCTCTGCGCCGCCCACGAGGGCCCTTTGGAGGCCGCCGACACCGACTTCTTCGGGCCCCGCCTGCAGGCCCACCTCGACCAGCTGGTGGCGGCGGGCCTGCTGCGAGCTCGCGTGGCGGGCGGCCGCGAGAGCTACGTGCCACGGCGGCCCGGCGGATATCCGGCGGCGGAGGTGTCGCTGCGGTCGGCGTCGGCGGAGAGGTTCGCGATCGTGGACGTGGCCAGCGGGGAGCTGCTCGGGGACACGGAGGCGGCGCGGGCGCACTCGACGGTGCACGAGGGGGCGGTCTACCTGCACCAGGGGCGCTCCTACGAGGTGAGGGAGCTCGACCTCGAGCACAGGCGGGCGCTGGTGGCGTCCTTCGCGGGGGACTGGTACACGCAGCCCAAGCGAGAGACCGAGACGGCGATCGAGCGGCTGCTGGACCGCCGGGAGGCGCTGGGGGCGAGGGTGTCCTTCGGGGAGGTGGCGGTGACGGAGACGGTGCTGGCCTACCAGCGCAAGCGCATGTCCGACCACTCGCAGATCGACCTCGTGGGGCTGGACCTGCCCGAGACGAGCTTCTCCACCCAGGCGGTGTGGTTCGAGCTCGACGCGGAGCGGCTCGGGGAGAGGCTGCCGCTGGAGTCGCTGCTGGGGGCGCTGCACGCGGCCGAGCACGCGCAGATCGCGGTGCTGCCGCTGATCGCGATGTGCGACCGGTGGGACATCGGGGGGCTGTCCACGAATCTGCACCCGCAGACGGGAGGGCCGACGATCTTCGTGTACGACGGCCACGCGGGCGGAGTGGGCATCTCGCGCACGGCGTTCCTGCGCTTCGAGGAGCTCTGCGAGGACGCGCTGGCGCTGATCGCGGGCTGCGGCTGCCGGGACGGATGCCCCTCGTGCGTGCAGTCGCCCAAGTGCGGGAACCTCAACGAGCCCCTCTCCAAGGCGGGCGCGAGAATCCTGTTGGAGGGTATGCTCGCGTGCGCCGCGCAAGCCTGATCCGCTCCAATCGCCCCGCGCGGCTGTTCAAGCACCCGTGAACTCTTTCGCCACCAAGCTCGTGCTCGCCGTGGTGGTGGCGTGCGTGGCGCTGGGCGCCAGCGCGGTGGCGGCGCAGGGGCCGGCGGGCTCGTCGCTGCTCGCGGAAGGGCCCGGAGGGCGGACGGCGCTGACGCGATGGACGCTGCGCAAGGACCCCGCCAACCGGGGCCTGTCGCTGGGCTGGCAGCGGGGGGGCTTCGGCGGCGCGGCGGTGAGCGTGCCCAACGTGGTGAGCGCCCACCCGTACGCGGGCAGAGCGGCGGAGGCGAACTACGAAGGGTCGGTGGCCTGGTATCGCACGAGCTTCGACGCGCCCGCCGCGGGCGCCTACGGGCTCACCTTCCAGTCGGCGAACTTCCTCGCGCAGGTGTGGGTGGACGGCCACGCGGTGGGCTCCCACCGCGGCTCCTACCTGGCCTTCGAACTGCGGCGGGCGCTGAGCGCGGGAGAGCACACGGTGGTGGTGCGGGTGGACTGGCGGAACCCCGGCGCGCAGGAGCGGCTGGGATTTCACCGCACCTGGTTCAACTGGGGGGGCCTGGACGGAGAGGTGAACGTGCGGCGAATCGGCGCCAGCGAGCTCTCCGAGCCCACGATCCAGACCACCCTCTCCTCGGGCGCCACGGTGGTGTGCGTGCGCGCGCCCTGTCCCGCCGGCCCCGAGGGCGCAACGGCGACGGTGAAGGTGGGCGTGCAGGTGCGCAACGACGGCGCCTCCGCGCAGGCGCTGGCGGTGTCGGGGGCACTGGCGCGCGGCGGCCAGACGGTGCCTCTCAGCTTCCCCGAAGTGCGCCTCGCGGCGGGCCAGTCCGCGAGCGTGACCGCCACCGCCACGGTCAGCGACCCGGCCCTGTGGTCGCCGGCGACGCCGAGCCTCTACGAGCTCAGCCTGGCGGCGGGCGCGCCCTCGGCCTCAAGCAGCTTCTCCGCGCGGGTGGGCCTGCGCCAGATCAGCTGGCACGGCGGCGAGATGTACCTGAACGGGCGGCGGCTGACGATGCACGGGGCGAGCATCCAGGAGGACGCGCGGGGGCACGGGGACGCGTTGACGCCGGGGGACGAGGACAGGATCGTGGGGGAGGTGAAGGCGATCGGGGCGAACGCGGTGCGCTCCCAGCACCCGCTGGACCCGGCGCTGCTGGAACGGTTCGACGCGGCGGGGATCCTCGTGTGGCAGGGGATCGGGCCGGTGGAAGGGGCGGGGAACTGGTACTCGAGCAGCCCCTCGCTGTTGGCGGCGGCGGAGAGCCAGGCGCGCAGGGGGGCGCTGGGGGAGGAGCTGCATCCGTCGGTGATCGTGTGGAATCTCGTGGACGAGATCGCCGATAACGGGCGCAACGGGGCGGAGGTGGCCTACGTGGAGTCGATGGCGGGGTGGCTGCATGAGCACGATCCCACGCGGCTGGTGGCGGTGGACGTGTGGGGCGATCACCCGCCCACGCATGCGGGGGCGCTCTACCGGGACGTGGACGCGGTGGCGGAGACGGACTACTCGGGCTGGTATGACAACCCCCGCGACAGCCCCGCTGGTGTGAGCGCGGAAATCAAACGGCGGCTGGCGGCGATGGAAAGGACGTTCCCGGGGAAGGTGCTGACGATCAGCGAGTTCGGCGCGGAATCGAACACGCTCAACCCCAGCGGGGCGCCCGGCGGCTACTCCTTCCAGTCGGCGCTGCTGGCGCGTCACATCAGGGCATACGCGGCGGACCCGGCGCTGAGCGGCATGTTCGTGTACCTGCTGCGGGACTACCCCCTGAACCCCACCTTCTACGGGGGTTCCATCCACGGCAAGCTGCCGCGGCTGAGGCTGATCGAGAGCCTCAACCAGAAGGGCCTGTTCACCTACTCCGGCGCCGCGAAGCCCGCGGCGAGCGTGGTGAGCGCCCTCTACGGGGCCCTGCCGCGGGTGTGAGGGCTGGCCCGGCCGGTTGCCCCGGCGAGGGGCCCACCCCTACCGATTGCCGCGGGCGATGCGGCGGAGGTCGATGGTGTCGTCGTAGAGCTTGGGGTCCACGCCGGCCTCGATGGCGACCTCGCGCAGGGGACGGCCGGTGTCGGTGGCGGTCTTGACGATGGCGGTGGCGCGGTCGTAGCCGATGGCGCCGTTGAGGGCGGTGGCGACGGCGAGGGTGGCGCCGGCGGAGGCCTGGGTGCCGGCGCGGTTGGGGCGGATGCCGTCGACGCACTTCTGGGCGAACACGGTGGAGGCGCTGGTGAGGAGGTTCAGGGACTGGAGGAGGTTGCGGGCGATGAGGGGTATGCGGACGTTGAGCTCGAACTGACCCTGGAGGCCGCCGACGGTGATGGCGGTGTCGTTGCCGATGACCTGGGCGGAGACCTGAAGGACGACCTCGGGGATCACGGGGTTGACCTTGCCGGGCATGATGGAGGAGCCCTTCTGGAGCTCGGGGAGGTAGAGCTCGGCGATGCCCGCGCGGGGGCCGGAGCCCATCAGGGCGAGGTCGCCGGCGATCTTGGTGAGGGACACGGCGAGCACCTTCAGAGCGCCGGAGAGCTCCACGAGGGCGTCGCGGTTGGCCTGGGCCTCGAAGGGATCGGCCGGGGGGGCGATCTGGCGCAGGCCGGATTCGCGCTTCAGGCGGGCACGCACCTTCTGGGCGAACTTCGGATGGGTGTTCAGGCCGGTGCCGGTGGCGGTGCCGCCGAGGGGGATCTGGCCGACGTGGAGGAGGGCGGCGGCGATGCGCTCCTGGGCGAGGGCGATCTGGGCGGCGTAGCCGGCGAACTCCTGGCCGAGGGTGACGGGCACGGCGTCCATCAGGTGGGTGCGGCCGGCCTTGACGACGTTCTGAAAGCTCCTGGCCTTGCGGGCGAGGGAGCGCTCGAGCAGCTTCAGCGCCGGCAGGAGGTCGTTCTGGGCGACGTGCAGGGCGGCGAGGTGGACGGCGGAGGGGAACACGTCGTAGGAGGACTGGCCCATGTTCACGTGGTCGTTGGCGTGGGTGTTCTCGCCGGCGAGAGCGGCGATTACCTCGTTGGCGTTCATGTTGGTGGAGGTGCCCGAGCCGGTCTGGAAGACGTCGATGGGGAACTGGTGGTCGTGCTTGCCGGCGGCGATCTCGGCGGCGGCTTTCTCGATGCGGCCGGCGCTGCGCTTGGGCAGGAGGCCGAGTTCGGCGTTCACGGCGGCGGCGGCGCCCTTGAGGCGGGCCAGCCAGTGGATCACGGACAGGGGCACGCGCTCGCCGGAGATGGGGAAGTTCTCGACGGCCTTGGCGGTCTCGCCGCCCCAGAGGTGGTTGGCGGGCATGCTGTTCTCCTTCGTATGGCGGTGGGTGCTTGCGCGGAAACCCTATCCGCAGAAGGCCAGGAGCTCGCGGGCGAGACCCACGGGATCGTCGTAGGCCATCAGGAAGCCGGTGCTGGGAAGCAGGCGGAGCTGACCGTGGGGGAGCAGCGCAAGGGCTTCCTCGGCGGGGGCGATGGGATGGAGAGGATCCTGATCGGCCCAGAGCAGGAGCACGGGGAGATCGAGGCGGGGGTAGAGGGCGCGAAGCTCCTCGCGGGGGCCGGGGGGCCAGCTGCGGGCGCACTTGGACCAGGAGCGGGCGAGGGGAGCGTTGCCGGGGACGTCGGCGAAGGCGTGCCTGAGAAGGTCGCGGGCGGCGGGGTTGGCGCGGACGGAGAGGCGGCGGGCGAGGCGCTCCGGGCTCAGGAGCAGGCTGGCGCAGTGGCCGGGCAGGCGATCCAGGAGGGGGAGGGAG
>DATJVV010000049.1:0-3066 GCA_035501635.1 Solirubrobacteraceae bacterium
CTGCGCCGCCGCCACCCTCAACCGCCCCGCCGACCCCCACTACGGCACCGTGGGCCGCCCCCTGCCCGGCACCCACATCGAGATCGCGCCCGACGGCGAGATCCTGATCGCGGGCCCCCAGGTGTTCGCGGGCTACCTCAAGGACCCCGCCGCCACCGCCGCGGCGCTGCACGAGGGGCGTTTGCGAAGCGGCGATCTCGGCGCCATCACCGACGCGGGCACCCTCACTGTCACCGGCCGCAAGAAGGATCTCATCGTCACCTCCTCCGGCAAGAACGTCGCTCCCGTGAACATCGAGAGCGCCCTGCGCGACACCCGCTGGATCTCCGAGGCGGTGGTCTACGGCGACAACCATCCCTACCTCGTGGCCCTCCTCACCCTCGAACGCGACGAGCTCGCCCGCCTGGCCCGCCGCCTGGGCCCGCGCCGCGATCCCGCCGGCATGTTCGGCCACCGCGCCGTCCGCGAGGCCGTGCAGGCGGCGGTGGACGACGTCAACGCCAACTTCGCCCCCATCGAGCAGATCAAGCGCTTCGCCATCCTCGACCACGACCTCACCCAGTCCGCCGGCGAGCTCACCCCCACCCTGAAGGTCAAGCGCGCCGTGGTGTACGACCGCTACCGGGACATCTTCGAGGGCCTCTACCGCACAGCCGCCGCCGCCGACGCCGCCACCTCCGCCGGCACCGCGGTCCCGACAGCCGCCCCGGGGACCGGCCCATGAGCCGCATGAGCGCCGCCGACGCCGCCTGGCTGCGCATGGACCGGCCCACGAACCTGATGGTCGTCAACTCCGTGCTCCTTTTCGAGGAGCCCCTCCCTTGGGAGGACCTGCGAGCGCTCATCGGAGAGCGCCTCGTGCGGCGCCACCCCCGCTTTCGCCAGCGCGTGGTCCCCGGCGCCCTGCCCCTGCTGCCCCCCGGCTGGGAGCCCGACGAGGACTTCGCCCTCGAGCACCACCTCCACCACCTCGCCCTGCCCGCCCCCGGCGACGACCAGGCCCTGCGCGAGCTCATCGCCGAGCTGGTGGTCACGCCCCTGGACCGCGCCCGCCCGCTGTGGAGCATGTATCTGGTGGACGGCCACGGCGAGGGCTGCGCGCTCATCGCCCGCATGCACCACTGCATCGCCGACGGCATCGCCCTCGCCGAAGTTCTCCTCTCCCTCACCGACGAGCACGCCGCCGAGCGCGCCGAGCGGCGCACCGCCACAGCCCTCGCCGCCGGGCCAATCTCGCTGGCCCGCGCCGCCCTCGCCACCGCCGTCGAGCAGGGTGTGGCCATCGTCAGGCGCCCCGGCCACGCCGTGGAGCTCGCGGGAGCGGTTGCCGCCGACACCGCCACCGCCCTGCGCGTGCTGCTCACCCCCGCCGACCCCGCCAGCCCGCTGAAGGGAGCCCCCGGGGTGAGCCGCCGGGTGGCCTGGACACAGCCCATCTCCCTGGAGCTCGTGCGCCGCATCGGCCACGACCACGGCGCCACCGTCAACGACGTGCTGCTGGCCGCCGTGAGCGGCGCCCTGCGCCAGCACCTCCAGCGCCGCGGCCGCCCCACCGGCGAGCTCCAGGCGCTCGTGCCCTTCAACCTGCGCCCCCTCGACGAGCCCGTCTCCGCCGAGCTCGGCAACCGCTTCGGCCTCGTCTACCTCCCCCTGCCCGTGGGCACCAGCAGCGGCTACCGCCGCCTGGCCACCGTGCACCGTCGCATGGACGCCATCAAGCGCTCCCGCACCGGCCCCGTGTCCTTCGAGCTGCTCAGCGCCGTGGGCATGACCCCCACCAGGGTGGAGCGCTGGATCGTGGATCGGCTCTCGGGCAAGAGCACCGCCGTGATGACCAACGTGCCCGGCCCCCGCCAGCCCGTGAGCCTCGCCGGCGTGCCCGTGCGCTCGGTGCTCGTGTGGGCTCCCACCTCCGGGCGGGTGGGCATGAGCGTGAGCATCTTCAGCTACCGCGGCGAGGTCACCGTGGGCCTCATGAGCGACGCCGCCCACGTGGCCAAACCGGACACCATCGTGCGCGGCGTGGAACGCGAGGTCCGCGCGCTCGCCAAGCTCAAACCCACCGTCACCTACGAGGGCGCGAGATGGTGAGCGGGCGAGACGATGAGGGGGACGAGATGGCGAGCGGCCAGGCGCCCCGGGTGGCGGTGTTCGCGCCCCACCCCCTGCTCACCGTCACCATCGAGCCCGAGGGGCCCGAGCGCCAGAGCATCCACCTGCACGCCGGCGGCCAGGGGGTGTGGGTGGCGCGCATGATCGCCGCGCTCGGCGCCACCCCCATGTTCTGCGCCATGCTCGGCGGCGAGACCGGAGAGCTGCTCGAGGGCATCCTGGCACGGGCGCTTCCTGAGGCGCGGCTGCACATCGTGGCCTGCGCCGCCGCCAGCGGCTGCTATGTCACCGACCGCCGCTCCGGGGAGCGCAAGCTGGTGGCCCTCTCCCTCAGCGACCCCCCCTCCCGGCACGAGCTCGACGAGCTGTTCTCGCTCACCTGCGCCCAGGCGCTGGCCTGCGGGCGCCTGGTGGTCACCAACCCGATGCCCGCCAGCGCCCTGCCGCTGGAGATCTACGGCGACCTCGTGGCCGACGCGAGGGCCAACGGGTGCCAAACCTTCGTGGACCTCTCCTCCCCCCGCCTGGACAGCGCCCTGCGGGGAGAGCCCGACGTGGTGAAACTGAACGACTGGGAGCTCGCGGAGTTCGTGCGCGGGCCCGTGGCCGAGCCCGAGCAGCTGCTGGCCGCCGCCGAGAGCCTGCGCGCGGCGGGCGCCCATGTCGTGATCGTCACCCGCGGCGAGCAGCCCGCAGTGGTGCTCGACGCCCACGGCCCCCGCCTGCTCACCCCGCCGCGCTTCGAGCACGGCCATCGGGAGGGCTGCGGCGACGCGATGATGGGCGCCCTCGCCGGCGCCCTCGCGTGCGGGGAGAGCTTCGATCGGGCGCTCCGTCTGGGCGCCGCCGCGGGCGCCGCCAACTTCCTGCGCCACGGCCTGGGCAGCGCCACCCACGAGGTGGTGGAGCGGCTGCTCGAGAACGTCACCCTGAAGCCCTGGCCTCAGGCGGGCA
>DATJVV010000050.1:0-2797 GCA_035501635.1 Solirubrobacteraceae bacterium
AGCCCGCCTGAGCCGGCCCGCACGCCGGTCTGCACTCACACCACCCAGCCGGGATGCAGTGGGCGATCCTGGACTCGAACCAGGGACCTCTTCCTTATCAGAGAAGCGCTCTAACCGGCTGAGCTAATCGCCCCGAGGTCAGCTCATCCTATCGGTTGCCGGGGTCCCGGCTGGGCGGCGTGGGCGGAGATGGGCGGCTATGCAGCCAGCCGCTCGACTTCGTCGCTCACCACTCCTCCCTACGCAGCGTGGCCCGCACACCGAAGAGCCCGGCTGGAGTTCCGGTTTTCACGACGCCCCCACCCGCCGCGCCAGCTCCAGCGCCTCCTCCACGTCTCCGAAGGACAGCTGGGCGTTGTAGCGGCCCTCGCGCGTGGGCGTCACCTGAACCTCCGCCCCCAGGGCCTCGTGGAGCGCCTCGGCGATCTCCCTCGCCGCCTGCGCCTGATCGGGGTGGATGGCTGGTTTGCGCCCGCGCGCGATGCCGTTGCGAGCGCCCTCCCCGTTGCTGGCCCGGGCGCGCTCTTCCACCGTGCGCACCGACCAACCCTCGCTGGCGGCGCTGCGCGCGAGGCTGCGCCTGGCGCCGTGGTCCTCGGCCAAGAGCAGCGCCCGGCCGTGGCCCTCGCTGAGGGAGCCCTGCTCGAGCAGCTCGATCGCCTCGTCGGGCAGGTCCAGCAGGCGCAGCAGGTTGCTCACCGCCACCCGGCCGCGTCCCACCCGCCGACCCACCTGCTCGCGCGTGAGCCCGAGCTCCTCCACGAGCGCCGCGCACGCCCGCGCCTCCTCGATCGGGTTGAGGTCCTCGCGGGCCATGTTCTCCACGAGCGCCACCTCCAGCGCCTGCACGTCCTCGCGCTCGCGAATCAGCGCCGGTATCCGTCGCAGGCCCGCCAGCTGGGCCGCCCGCCAGCGCCGCTCCCCCGCCACCAGCTCATATGTGCCCCCCGCGCCCGGCCGCACCAGCACGGGCTGCAGCACGCCCTGCTCCCCCAGGGAGCCCGCCAGCGCCTGCAGCGCCTCCTCGTCAAAGCGCCTGCGCGGCTGGCGCGGATTGGGGGAGATGAGATCCACGGGCAGCTCCCGCAGCTCCTCCCCGCCGTCCCTCGCCGCCTCCGTGGACACCGACAGGATCGCGCCGAGGCCCCTTCCCATGCCCGGCTTTGGCTTAGCCACGCGCGGCCACCTCCTTGGCGAGCTCGAAATACGCCTCCGCCCCGGCGCTGTGGGGATCGTGGTGAGTCACCGGCAGACCATAGCTCGGCGCCTCCCCCACGCGCACGTTCCGCGGGATCACCGTCTCGAACACCAGGTCCGGGAAGTGCGCCCGCACCTCCCGCTCCACGTCGTGGCTGAGCCGCGTGCGCGAGTCGTGCATCGTCAGCAGCATCCCCGCCACCGTCAGCCGCGGATTGAGCTCCCGCCGCACGATCTGAAGCGTCTCCAGCAATCCCGCCAGGCCCTCCAGGGCGAAGTACTCGGTCTGCACCGGCACGATCACCCGCTCGGCCGCCACCAGACAGCACACCGTCAGGGGCCCCAGCGAGGGCGGGCAGTCGAGCAGCACGTAGCGAAAGCTCTCCCGGATCGCCGCCAGGCGATCGCGCAGCTGACCCTCGTAGCCCGCCATCCGCGGCAGCTCCACGTTCGCTCCCGCCAGGCCCGCGCCCGAGGGCAGCAGGCGCAGCCTGTCGATCGTCGTGTCCACGATCGCCTCCCCGGCGTCCGCCTCGCCCGTGAGCACCTCGTACAGGCCCGGCAGCCGGCCTCGGGATACGCCCAGCCCCACCGTCGCGTTCGCCTGCGGATCGGCGTCCACCACGAGCGTCTCATAGCCCGCCTCGGCGATGCACGCCGCCACGTTCACCGCCGTGGTGGTCTTGCCCACTCCGCCCTTCTGGTTCGCGATCGCATACACCGTCGCCATCGCCCGCACGCTAGCGCGCTCAGCTTCCGAGCGGCCGCTTGCGCGCCATCCCCGCCCGCCGCGGGAACCTGTCCGGGGTCTCGCGCACCTTCTCGTACACGTGCAGATGATGATCGCGCGCACCCTCGTATGGCCGCACGCCGCGCACCTCCACCAGCTTCAGCCCCAGCTGCGCCGCGGCCGCGAGCGCGGCCTCCTCCTGGGCGGCGTCCCCGCGACCGCGCCAGTCGATCAGGATCCCGTCCCGCGCCAGCAGCGGCGCGGCGTACTCCAGCACCACCGCCGCAGGCGCCAGCGCGCGCACCACGGCCACGTCGTGCGCGCCCAGGCCCTCGCGCCACTCCTCGACCCGGCCCTCCACTACACGCGCGTTGTCCAAGCCGCCCGCCGCGATCACCCTGCGCAGGAACTGACACTTCTTGGCCTGGCTCTCGATCAGTCGCACCTCGCTCCCCGGCAGCGCCGCCGCCAACGGCAGTCCGGGGAAGCCCGCGCCGGCGCCGATGTCGGCGATCCACCTCGCGCTCCGCATTCGATCGATCTCCAGGGCCGCCAGCGAGTCGGCGAGGTGCACGTCGATCGCCTCCCGCGGATCTCGCACCGACGTCGGCGCGCGATCGTCCGCCGCGAGCGTCTCGAGAATCGCCACCAGCTGGCCGTGCGCCCGCGGCACCAGCGCGTAACGAGCGGCGAGCCGCCTCAGGCTCCCGATTTCACGTGAAACCCTCTCGCACGTCAAGCGAGCGGGCTGACCACGAGATAGCGATCGGGCTCGTCGCCCTCGCTGTGGGTCTCAACGTCGCCGCGGTCGCGCAGGTGCTCGTGGATCACCCGCCGCTCGGAGGCGGGCATCGCGGAGAGCTCCACCGG
>DATJVV010000051.1:0-4606 GCA_035501635.1 Solirubrobacteraceae bacterium
CTGGCGGGCCTGACGGCGGCGATCGCCTGCGCGGAAGGCGGCGCGCGGGTGGTGGTGCACGAGGCCCACGACACGCTCGGCGGCCGGGCGCGCACGAGCGAGGGCCCCTACCGGGCCAACCTGGGACCGCACGCCCTCTACAAGGACGGGCCGCTGTGGCGGTGGATGGCCGAGCGGCGGCTGCTGCCCGAGCACGTGGGCCCGCCGCTGAGCGGCGTGAGGTTCCGTCTTCAGGGCCAGCTCAGGCGAACCCCGCCGCTGAGCGCCCTTCCGGCGGTGCTGCGGCTGCGCGGCCGGCGGGCGCCGGTGGAGCTCTCCTTCCGGGAGTGGGCGGCGGAGCACACCGACGAGCGCACGGCCGGGATGCTCTCGGCGGCGGCGGGTGTGTACAGCTTCCACCACGACCCCGGCGCTCTCTCGGCGGCGTTCATCTGGCCGCGGACGGTGCGCTTGCTGCTCAGCCCGCCCCCTGCGGCGCGCTATCCGGTGGGCGGCTGGAGCGCGATGGTGGCGTGCATGGAGCGCCGGGCGCGGGAGCTTGGCGTGGCGATCGAGACGGGCAGCGCGATCGGCGAGCCGCCGGCGGCGCCGGTGATCGTGGCCACGGAGCTGGAGCGGGCGCGGGAGCTGCTGGGAGACGACTCGCTGCGCTGGAGCAGCGGGAGCACCCTCTGCCTGGATCTCGCGCTGGAGCGGCGCCGGGGAGACCCGTTCGTGGTGTCAGACCTCGACGAGGCCGGCTGGATCGAGCGCTTCAGCGCCCATGACCGCACATTGGCGCCCGCCGGGGAGGAGCTCTTCCAGGCGCAGATGCCGATCCGGCCCGGCGAGGACGCCGAGCGGGCGAGCCGGCGCCTGGAGGCGCTGCTCGACCTGTCGCTGCCCGGCTGGCGCGAGCGGGAGAGATGGCGGCGGCGGCAGGTGATGGACGGGCGCTCGGGCGCGGTGGACGTGCCCGGCACGAGCTGGCGGGATCGGCCCGCGGTGGATCGCGGCGAAGGGGTGTTCCTGGCCGGTGACATGGTCGCCGCGCCGGGGCTGCTCTCGGAGGTCTCCTGGGCGAGCGCGGTGGAGGCGGCGCGCCTGGCGATCGCGGCCGCTCAGAGCGCGGCGGCGGCCGCCAACGGCGCTCGCGACGGGGCGCTGGCGGCGGGCGGCGGGGCGCCGGCGAAGCTGGGCGGGGCGACGTTGAGATAGCGCTGGAAGGACCAGGCGGCGAAGTGTGGCGACTCCAGCGCCCGGGAGAGCCAGGTGGGCACGCGGGTGGGCGTGAGCTGGCCGACGGCCCGCTGGACGCGCAGCAGCCATGCGTACTTCCACGCGTGGGCGTCGGAGAAGGCGCCGTAGCGGGTGAGCGCCTCGGGGGCGCCGGCGCGGCCCTCGGCGACCGTGCGCAGCTGGCGGGCGCAGGCGAGCCCGAAGTAGAGGGCGGTGCGGATGCCCTCGGCGGTGAGCGGCAGGCAGTGGCCGGCGGAGTCGCCCACGAAGAACACCCCGTCCTCCACCGCGGGACGCAGCTGGTGGGGAATCCAGTTGCCCTGATAGCCCTCCGGTGGGTGGCCGAGCTCGCCGGCCAGTCGCACGGTGGGCTCGCGCACGTGATGGGAGGGCCAGAAGGAGCCCACGCCGATGCGAACCTCGTCGCGGGCGGGGAAGCTCCAGGCGTAGCCGGCGCGCACGTAGCGCCGGTCGATCCACAGCTCGAGCTCCGAGGCCTTCCCCGCGGGATGGACCTCCAGGCCGCGGGAGAGGCGCGCGTTGGGCGGCTGGATTGGTTGCCCACCCACCCTCGCGTTGGAGAGCACGCGTCGCCAGCCGAGCGCGTCGACGATGTGCGGGGCGGTGAGATCGCCGCGGTCGGTGTGCACGGTGCGGCCGGTGCGGCCGATGACGGTGGCGGTCTCGAACTCGGTCTCCCGCGAATCGGCCTGGCCGTGGAGGAGGGCGCAGATCTCGCGGTAGTCGAAGGTGGAGAACGACCACGGCAGCTCCCAGCGGGAGGTGCGGTGGGGGGTGTGCACGAGCAGCGAGTGAAAGGTCTGGCGCAACGAGCTCATCAGGTCCAGGGCGGCGAGCCACAGGGTGGGCATGGCGCAGGCGGAGGTCTGGCGCTCGCCGATCTCGTAGCGGTCCACGATCAGCACCCGCATGCCGCTGCCGGCGAGCTCGCGGGCGACGGCGAGGCCCGCGAAGGAGGCGCCGCACACCAGCACGTCGCAGTCGCGGGAGCCCGTGAAGGGCGTGCGCGCGGCTCCCCGCTTGGTGGCACGAACCGGCATCCGGGCCAATCATAGGCGGCTGCGCTAGGCTTCGATCGGTGCAAACCGTGATGGAGAACGCGCAGGGCCACGTCGTCGAGGGCTCGGGAGGATTGCTGCTCGAGGTGGACGGCCAGATCGTGCCCAACTACGCGGCCACCTTCCGGGAAATCGAGGAGGGCGAGGTGGTGACCGGCCACGTCGTGCGAATCGACAACGACGAGGTGCTCGTGGACATCGGCTACAAGTCCGAGGGGGTCATCCCCGCGAACGAGCTCTCGATCCGCAAGACCGTGGATCCAGCCGCGGAGGTGCAGCTCGGCGAGGAGGTCGACGCGATCGTCCTCACCAAGGAGGATCAGGACGGGCGGCTGATCATGTCCAAGAAGCGGGCTCGCTTCGAGAAAGCCTGGCGGCGCATCGAAGGGGCCGCCGAGTCCGGGGAGCCGGTGGAGGGCACGGTGATCGAGGTGGTCAAGGGCGGCCTGATCATAGATCTGGGCGTGCGCGGCTTCCTGCCGGCCTCGCTGGTGGACATCCGGCGGGTGCCGAATCTCGACGAGTACATGGGCACGAAGATAGAGACGAAGGTGATCGAGCTGAACCGCTCGCGCAACAACGTGGTGCTCTCCCGGCGGGCGGTGCTGGAGGAGGAGCGCAAGGAGGTGCGCCAGCAGATCCTCGACCGGCTGCAGCCGGGTTTGGTGGTGGAGGGTCAGATCTCCAACATCGTGGACTTCGGCGCGTTCGTGGACCTGGACGGGATCGACGGGCTGATCCACATCTCCGAGCTCTCCTGGTCGCACGTGAACCACCCGAGCGAGATCCTCAACATCGGGGACACCGTTCAGGTGAAGGTGCTGGACATCGACCGCGACCGACAGCGCATCTCGCTGGGCCTCAAGCAGACCCAGGAGGACCCCTGGCAGCGGATCGTGGACACCTACAACGTGGGCGACGAGCTGGCGGGGAAGGTCACGAAGGTGGTCACCTTCGGCGCCTTCGTGGAGATCCTGGACGGCGTGGAGGGCCTCGTGCACATCTCCGAGCTGGCGGCCCACCACGTGGAAAGCCCGCGCGAGATCGTCCATCCGGGCGACGAGATCCGGGTGAAGATCCTCGAGATCGACTCCGAGCGCCGGCGGCTGTCGCTGTCGGCCAAGCGCGTGGAGGACCAGATCCTGCCGGTGGCCCGCGAGGACGCGCCGGCCGGTGAGAGCGCGCCCGCCGGCGAGAGCACGCCTTCCGGCGAGGCCGAGGAGAGCGCGCCCGTCAGCGAGGCCGTGTCGGCCACAGAGGCCGCGCCCACCGACGAGACGGCCCCGTCGGCCACAGAGGCCGCGCCCACCGACGAGACGGCCGTGGTGGCCTCCGAGGAGCCGCGGGCGGCGGCCGAGCCGACAGCGGAGAGCGGCGGGACGCAGCCCGAGGCGACGGCGGCGCCGGCTGAGGAGGCCGCGGTGGCGCGGGAGCCGGTGACGGAGACGCCCGACGGCCAGGAGCCGGCGGGGCAGGCGGCGGCGGAGGAGAGCTCCGAGCTGCAGCCGGCGGGCGAGCCGGCACAGGACTAGCCCGCGGCGCGGTCCGGGCGGGCGGGCCAGTGGCCGAGCCGGCGAGAACGGTGCCGTTCGTGGGGCTCACCGGGGGCATGGGCGCCGGGAAGTCAACGGCGCTGGCGGCGCTCGAGGATCTCGGGGCGGCCACCCTCTCCAGCGACGCGGTGGTGCACGATCTCTACGAGCACGACGAGCGGCTGCGGGAGGCGGTGGTGGAGCGCTGGGGGCCGGAGATGGCAGCCGACGGGTCCATCGACAGGGCGAAGGTGGCCGAGCGGGCGTTCGCGGATTCGCGAGAGCGAGCGTGGCTGGAGAGCCAGCTGTGGCCGCTGGTGGGGGAGAGGGTGGCGAGCTGGCTGAGCGAGGTGCGCTCCCGCGAGCGGCCGCCGCGAGCGGCGGTGGTGGAGGTGCCGCTGCTGTTCGAGGCGGGCTTGCAGGACATCTATGACGCCACCATCGCGGTGGTGGCCGCGGAGGACGTGCGGGCCAGGCGGGCCGCCAGCCGGGGGCACGCGCGCGAAGACGCCCGCGCCGCCCGCCAGCTGAGCCAGGAGGAGAAGGCCGCCAGAGCCACCTTCGCGGTGCGCAACGACGGGGACGTGCGGGAGCTCACAGCGCGGCTGTCGGAGGTCCTTGAGAGGCTGGAGCGAGGATGAAGGTCGGATCTCGCGGCGTGGCCATCACGCTGGCGGCGCTCGCGGCCACGGTGATCCTCGCGGTGGTGGTGGGCCCCGAGCTCAGCCACAGCGTGCGCAGGCTGGGCTTGCCGCTGAGCGACACCCAGATCATCCG
>DATJVV010000052.1:0-6243 GCA_035501635.1 Solirubrobacteraceae bacterium
CCGCCGAGCTTCACCCGCTCGTCGTCCACCACGCTGCCCGTCACCGTGATGGCGGACTCGGGCGTGAGCGCGGAGACCGCCTCGTTGAGCTCGCTGGGCGGATCGTCCTTGCCGAGCACCACCTGCACGAGGCCCGACTCGTCGCGCACGATCAGGAACTGCACGCGCTTCTGGTCGCGCAAAGCCTGCAGCCAGCCCCGCACGGTGGCCCGGCCGCCCACCTTCGCCCGCAGATCCTCGACGAGTGTCCTCTCCATTCGGCCCCGCACCCTATCGGGGCGGCTCGGCCAGCTCCACCGCCACCGCCGGCTCGTCGGCCTCGGCGACGTCGAGGGCGTCGATCACGCCGGCCTGGAGCAGGTCCTCGCGGGCGAGGCCGAGGGCGTGCAGGCGCTCGGGGAGATCGCTGACGAGGACCCGGCGCACGGGGGCGCGCATCGGGAGCCTGGCCTCGGACTTGGCCTTGCGCACCTCGCGGAGCACGTCGGCGGCGACCTCCAGGGCGTTTGCCTCGAGGTCGCGCTCGCCGGCGCCTTCGGCGAGCTCGCCATGCAGCTGGGCGGCCTCGGGCCAGGGGGCGCGGTGGATGGAGCCGGGCTGCCACCACGACCACACCTCCTCGGACACGAACGGCAGGAAGGGGGCGAACAGGCGCTGGAAGGTGGAGAGGCACAGGCGCAGGGCGCGGCTCACCGAGGCGGCGCCCTCCTCGCCCACGGCGCCGTAGCGGCGGGACTTCACGAGCTCCAGGTAGTAGTCGCAGAACCACCAGAAGAGCTCCTCGGCGCGTTGCAGCGCGCGGGCGTAGTCGTAGGCCTCGAAGCTCTCGCTGGCCTCGCTCACCACCGCCGCCAGCCGCGCCACCATCGCGCGGTCCAGCGGATGGGTGAGGCTCTCCCCCGCGGGGGGCAGGTCGGCGAGGGCGAACCTGGAGGCGTTCAGGAGCTTCACCGCCAGGCGCCTGCCCACGCGCATCTGCTGGGCGTCGAAGGCGGTGTCGGTGCCCGGGCGGCCGTTGGCGGCCCAGTAGCGCACGGCGTCCGCGCCGTGCTCCTGCAGCAGGTGCATGGGGGTGACGACGTTGCCCTTGGACTTGGACATCTTCTTGCGGTCGGGGTCGAGCACCCAGCCGGAGATGGCGGCGCCCCTCCAGGGCAGCTCGTCGTGGTCCAGGTGGGAGCGCAGCACGGTGGAGAAGAGCCAGGTGCGGATGATGTCGTGGGCCTGGGGGCGGAGGTCCATGGGGAAGACCCGCTGGAAGAGGCTCAGGCCGTCCCCCGCCACGCCCTCGCCGTCCTCGCCGTGGGCGCTGCTCCCGTGGGCGCTCCCCGGATCGGGCTCGCCGGCGCGGCCCGCGATCTGGGGTGTGAGCGAGGAGGTGGCCCAGGTGTCCATCACGTCGGGGTCGCCCACGAAGCCGCCGGGCCGGCCGCGCTGGGAGGAGTCATAGCCGTCGGGCACGTCCGTGGAGGGGTCCACCGGCAGGCGGTGCTCGCCGGGCAGGATCGGGCGCTCGTGGTCCACGGCGCCGTGCTCGTCCACCGGGTACCACACCGGGAAGGGCACCCCGAAGAAGCGCTGGCGGCTCACGCACCAGTCGCCCGCGAGGCCGTTCACCCAGTCCTCGAAGCGGGCGCGCATGTAGGGGGGGTGCCACTCGAGCTCCCGGCCGCGCTCAATCAGAGCGTGGCGGTGCTCGACGGTCCTGAAGAACCACTGGCGGCTGGTGATGATCTCCACGGGGCGCTCGCCCTTCTCGAAGAACTTCACCGCCCTGCTCACCGGCTCGGGCTCTCCCACCAGGTCGCCGGACTCGCGCAGCAGCTCAACGATGCGCCGGCGGGCCTGGTTGACGCTCCTGCCCCGCAGCTCCCCGTAGCTGGCGCGCGCCCGCTGCGGGTCATCGCTGGGGAAGCCCTCGCCGCCCCAGGCCACCTCGACGAGCCGCCCGTCCTCGCCCAGCACCGCGCGCACCGGCAGCCCCAGCTCCCGCCACCAGGTCACGTCGGTGAGGTCCCCGAAGGTGCACACCATCACCAGGCCCGTGCCCTTCTCGCGCTCCACCAGCTCGTGGGCGAGCACGGGCACGCGCGCGCCGAACAGGGGCGTGAGCAGCTCCGCGCCCACGAGCCCCTTCCAGCGCTCGTCCTGCGGATGGCAGAGCACCGCCACGCACGCGGGTATGAGCTCGGGGCGGGTGGTCTCGATCAGCGCCTCTCCTCCCTCTCCCGCCCAGGCGGGCGCGAAGCGCACCCTGTGCATCGCCCCGGGCCGCTCGCGATCCTCCAGCTCGGCCTGGGCCACGGCGGTCCGGAAGTCCACGTCCCAGAGGGTGGGCGCCTGCAGCTGGTAGGCCTGGCCGCGCTCCAGCAGCCCCAGGAAGGAGCGCTGGGAGATGCGCTGGGCGACCTCGCCGATGGTGGCGTAGGTCATCGACCAGTCCACCGAGAGGCCCAGCGCGCGCCAGAGCTCCTCGAAGGCGCGCTCGTCGGACTCGGTGAGCTTCAGGCACAGCTCCACGAAGTTGGGCCGGGAGATGGACAGGGGCTGCTCGGGGGGCTCGCTCGGCGGGGTGAAGTGGGGGTCGTAGGCCACCGAGGGGTCGCAGCGCACGCCGAAGTGGTTCTGCACGCGGCGCTCGGTGGGCAGGCCGTTGTCGTCCCAGCCCATCGGGTAGAACACGGTCTTGCCGCGCATGCGCTGGTAGCGGGCCACGGCGTCGGTGTGGGTGTAGGAGAACACGTGGCCCACGTGCAGCGAGCCGCTCACGGTGGGCGGAGGGGTGTCGATCGCGAACACCCGCTCGCGGGGCGCGTGGCGGTCGAAGCGGTAGGTGCCCTGGGCCTCCCAGACCTCGCTCCACTTGCGCTCGAGGCCCTCCAGGGTCGGCTTGGCGGGAACGCCGGCCCCGGCGGGCTGCTCCTGGACGGTTGTGCTGGCTTCAGGCTTCAGGCTGGGGATCGTAGCCGAGGCGTTGCTCGCGCTCTGCCCGGTGGCGGGGGCAGTACACGCCGCGCACGTCCCCGCCGGCGGTGCCGTATCCCAACCACACCTCGCCGCGCCAGGCGAAGTGGAAGAAGCCGCCGCGCCGGCCCTTGCTGAGCTCCCTGCGCCAGGCCGCGCGCATCACCTCCAGGGGCACCCGCTGGCCGCACGAGCGTCCGTCGTGATCGCGGCTGCGCCACACGCATCGCACCGATTCCCCCAGCAGGCGCGAGGAGTCCGCGAGCGTGGTCATCGGCGCCTGGCCGTGCACCCGCGGGAAGGACACGACCTGCTCGCGCGAGCGCAGCGAGACCACCGGCGCCGGATCCCCGGCGGACGGCCGCTGTCCTGTTTCTCTTCTCGACATCGCCTGAAGAACGTGCATTTCGCTTACCCCCGGATCCTGCCCTCGACGGGCACTCTTGCAGCCCTTGACGGGCAACTCTTTGTCGTTCTTTTCGGACGACATCGCCGAAAGGGCTCAACCCCTTCCATCATTTGGACGCTTGTCCGATTCGGCCAATTGCAGGGGAAATGCAGGGCGATACCAAGCCAAGAGCAGCTCTGAGGAGGTCCGTCTAGCGCTCGCGCACGCCCACCACGTTGGAGGCGCCGCCGGCGTAGGGGTAGTCGGCTTCGCTTTCGCTCACGGCCCGGAACTGGTAGCGGGCGGGGCCGGCGAAGCGGAAGCGGTAGGAGGAGCGAAAGCGCCCGCCACCCTCTGCGCGCACCACGTCGAACTCGATCCAGCGCCCGCCCGACGAGCGCGCCTCGAGCACCACCTGCTTGCCCCCGCGGGGCAGCGGCCCGCCCAGGAGCCTGCCCGTGAAGCGGATTCGGCGGCCCACGCCGCTGGTGCGCGGCCTCACCGCGAGCCTCACCCCCGCGCGCACGCTCAACGTGAGGCTCGCGCTCGCCGCCGCCCGGGCGTCTCCCAGATGCTCCCGGTAGAGGAAGCGCAGCGTGCGCGAGCTCGCCCCCGGGGCCACCCTCACCGTGAAGCGCCCCTGGGCGTCCGTGCGCGGGCAAGCGAGCGCGGCGCCGCGGGCTCCGGAATAGGAGGCGGTGTAGGAGCATTCCACCCGCGCGTCCGCGATCCCCGCTCCCCCCGGCGCCGTCAGCCTGCCCGCGATGGTCTCCGCGTGTCCGTAGCCGCTCACCAGGCGAGCCGTGCTCGCCCCCACCCACGCCACCCTCAGGGACGCGTCCGCGGAGGCGTTCGTGCCGTTCAGCGGACCCGGCGGCGCCGCCGCGGGGTTCGCCACCGTCACCTGCCGATCCACCGCCACCGTCCCGTTGCCCGCCGCGTCGCTCACCGTCACCACCAGGTGATGGCTCCCGTTGGCCAACTCGGTGGTGTCGAAGCCCAACGTCGCGCTCACGTTCGCGGCGCAGGGCTGGGGCGAGAGGAACGCGCTCACCCCGCCTTCCCCGCCCGCCGCCGCGCACTTGCCCCCGTTGCCGTCCAGCACCGTGCGCTGCGCCACCGTCCCGTCCACGCTCACCACCGCCTCGTACACCCCCGACCCCACGTCCCCGGCGTCGAAAGCAAGATCGCTCGTCCCCTTCAACGTTGACCCGCTCGCCAGTTCCCCCGTCACGTCATTCACAGTCGGGCTCGTGGGATCTTCGAGCACGATGTTCGCCGCATAGAGGTACATCACCGCCTCGTATCCGGACGCGTCGGGGGGGTTGTCGGGGCATTTTGCACCGGCCGCCCCGGTACATGACGCATCGAAGTAGAGATGAGAGCCAAGATTCGCTTGCGGCACATTTACGCGATTTTCGACCGCGAAAGGCTCGCTCTGAGTTCCCAAGCCATTTGAGCATTCGATGCCGCCATCACATACGCCAAAGGCGTCTTCGGGGCTTTCGACGTTGAACGGGCCCGCGAGCCAGAACTCATAGACCGCTCCATAGGTTGCGCCACCGGCAGCATCCCCATATCGCCAAAGAGTGGCTCCGGTAAGCCTCTCGCCAGAAGGAGCTTCAAATCCCCATGAGGCCCTGTCGGTGTTGCTTTCACGATTAGCCAGTTCCCCCAACCCCGCCACCAATGCCCCACCAGGCTCTCCGCAGGTGTCCTGCGTGGACGCCCCATGCCCCTGCGTCGATTGGCTCCACCCTTCCGTTGGGGCCGGGGTCCCGGTGGGGGTGCGGCAGGAGTACACCCGGTAGAGCCCCGCCGAGGAGTCCTCCACGCCCCACGTCAGGCCGGCGATCGAGCAGGCGAGCACGAGCGCCGCGAGGGCCCTCGCCATCCCTGTGCTGGTCCTCTCCATCGAAACCGCCATCTCGACCTCATGTCGCGGGCAGGCCCGTCACGACCCCCCGGGAATTGTTCCAGTCGACCGGAGGCTGCGCAACGGGCAACCGGCGCGGCGGGAGAGAACGGCGCTGGCCTCGCGCCGCGCCCCGCGTCAGAGGGTGAGCTTCAGGGGCAGGCTGTTGAGGCCGTAGATGCCGGTGATGGTGTCGTACCCGGGCTGTCCGTCGAGCTCCAGCACGGACACCCGCTCGGCGAGCACCCGCAACCCCTCCTGGAGCTCCAGGCGAGCGAGGTTGGCGCCGAGGCAGTAGTGCACGCCGGCTCCGAACGTGAGCACCCGCGCGCGGCCGCGGTCGGCGGCGATGTCGAAGACGTCCGGGTCCACCGTGCCCGCCTCCTCCTGGCCGCCCGCCTCCCGGCCATCGGCTGGCGCCTCGAAGTCCCGGTTGCCGGTGAACGCGCACACCATCACCACGGTGCCCGCCGGGAAGGTGACGTCGCGGAAGGTCACCTCGGAGGTGGTGATGCGGGCGGTGAAGGGGGTGATGGGCTCGAAGCGCAGGGCCTCCTCCACGGCGCCGTCCACGAGCGCGGGGTGCTCGCGCAGGGCCCGCCACTGCTCGGGGCGTTCGGCGAGCAGGCGCACCGCCTGGGCGAGCTGGCTCTGGGTGGTGTCCACGCCGCCCACCAGCACGTTGAGCACGAGGTTCACGCACTCCACGTCATTCAGCCGCTCGCCCGCCTCCTCGGCGGCGATGAGCTTCGATATCAGGTCGTCGCGGCCGTCCTGTCGGCGGGCGGCCACGAGCGTGTGGGCGTACTCGTAGAACTCCGCCACCGCCTCTTCGATCCGCTCCCGCTCGGTGGCCATGGAGTGGGCGTCGAACTGGCGCTGGATCCAGTTGGACCAGTGGTGCAGCTTCGCGGCATCCGCGACAGGCGCGCCCATCACTGTCGCGATCGCCATCGACGGGTAGGGCTTGGCGAAC
>DATJVV010000053.1:0-7493 GCA_035501635.1 Solirubrobacteraceae bacterium
GTAATGCTGGCGAAAGACCCCCCGGGAGTCCACGCCCCGATCGAGGATCTCCGCGCGGATCTCCTCGGCCACCGCCTGCCAGCCCAGCGCCAGCTCGGTCTCGTCCCGGCGTTCGGCCAAACGAGCGCCCCGGTCCATCGCCACCCAGCACATGAGCTTTGAGCTGACGTAGTGGCGGGGCTCGCCGCGGGCCTCCCAGATGCCCTGGTCGGGTTCTCGCCAGACTCGTTCGGCGCACCGCGCCTGGTCCACCAGCACCGGCCAGAGTTTGTCGGGGATGTGGTCGCGCTGCTTGGCGTGCAGGTACACGGAGTCCAGCACCGCTCCGTAGACGTCGTTCTGGCGCTGGTTGTAGGCGCCGTTGCCGATGCGCACCGGACGGGCTCCCTGGTAGCCCTTCAGCTGGGAGATCTCGGACTCCTCGAGCTCCTTGTGGCCCTTGATGCCGTACATGATCTGCAGGGAGCCGTCTTCGTTGCGCTCCAGTTCGGCCACGTACTGCACGAAGTCGTCCGCCTCCCAGTCGAGACCCAGGGCGTGGAGCGCCCAGAGGGTGAAGGAGGCGTCGCGCATCCAGCAGTAGCGGTAGTCCCAGTTGCGCCGCCCCCCGGGGGTCTCGGGCAGCGAGGTGGTGGGCGCGGCCACCAGGGCGCCGGTGGGCATGAAGGTGAGCCCCTTGAGGGTGAGGGCGGAGCGCTGCAGGTGATAGCGCCAGGGATGGTCGGGGTAGCTGCCGTCGCCCAGCCAGGTGCGCCAGAAGTGGCTGGTGCGATCCAGGCGCTCCTTGGCCTGCTCGGCGGTGCGGGGGCCGCCGCGCTCCTCCGTCCAGGAGAGGGCGCAGAAGCAGTGCTCGCCCTCGGCGAGCGTGTGCCGGGCGTGCACGCGGCCGAGCTCGATGCCCATGCGCATGTCGCTGTAGAGGCGAAACGGCGGGTCTCCGTCGGTGGCGTCCAGCGCAAGGCCCCCCTCCGCGCCGGTGTCCACCACGTTCCAGCTCGCGGTGGTGGCGCCGTAGTCGAGCATCGCCTCGCACACCAGCTCCAGCTGCACCTGACCCTGTACGCACTCCACCCAGCGCACCAGCAGGTGGTCGGCGTCGAAGTCGGTGGGGGCCCGCGTGTGGCTGGAGCCGTGCTTGTTGTCGTGCCATTCCCCGATCGTCATCCCGTCGATCACCCGCAGCCACCCCTGGGGGGTCATCCAGGTGGTTTCCAGCAGGTTGGTGCCGGGAACGTAGCGGCGGCCGGCGGGCACGAAGATGCCGTAGGGGCCGAGCCGGAAGCTGCCGCCGCCGCGGTCGAGCATCGCGGCGAACACCGCGGGGGAGTCGAAATGGGGCAGGCACATCCACTCGATGGCCCCGTCGGATGCCACCAACGCGCCGGTGTGGCAGTCCGAGAGGAAGCCGTAGTCGGCGATCGGCGGGAACGGCGAGCCCGCCTGAGACTGAGACCCCCCGGCCCCTCCCGGGGGGCCGTCCCCGAGAAGGCCCGACGGGCTCACCAGTCGAAGCTCTCGAAGGTGGGCCGCTCGACGTCTTCGGGCAGGATCTGCTCGTCGTCGAGCTTGTCCAGGTGCGCGGCCAGGGTGACGCTGGCGAGCGGGCGCATCTCCCGCGGGATCTCCGGCCACACCGCGTCCAGGAGCTCCCGTTCGCTGCGCAGGCCCTGGCCGAGGGCGTAGATCAGCGCGTGCTCACGGTCCAGGCGATGGTGCACGTACTCTTCGAGCTTGCGCTGGGCGTCCCACACGGTGGGCCCATGGCCGGGACAGATCACCGAGAAGTCGTCGCGCAGGCGCAGTCGGGTGAGGGCGAGCAGGTAGTTGGACATCGCACCGGGATGAGGGGACACGAACACCGAGCCCTCGCCCAGCACCGCATCGCCGGTGAAGCAGGCGCCGTCGGCAACGAAGGCGAAGTGGTCGGGAGAGTGCCCGGAGGTGGCGATGGGGTCGAACGGACCGAAGCGCACCCCCTCGGCGAGCTCCACGTCCACCTCTCCGCGTCCGCCCGCCAGCGGCGCCGGATACCGGGCCAGCAGGGCACCCACCGCTTCGGCGTGGTCGTCGTGGTCGTGCGTGAGCACCACGCCGCCCAGGCCCCCGCGACCCTCCACGGCCGCGAACAGGCGCTCGATGTGGGAGTCCGTCGACGGTCCCGGGTCCACCACCCAGGCCGGCCGGCGGCCCACCACCCATGTGTTGGTTCCCGACAGGGTGAGCGGCCCCGGATTGGGCGCCCGCAGGCGCAGGACGTCGTAGTGCTTGAGCAGCTCCTCGTCCGAGCCCACGTCCGTGGAACGGTCGGGGAGGAGCTCATCGCCGGGATCGGGGGCGAAAGGCGGAGTGCTCACGCTCGCGACGTTAGCCGACAGGGAGCTTCATTGGCCCGTCGATGGTCATCTACTCGACGTCACGCCACGATCACGCAACGAGGCATCGCTTGGCCACGCGACGCTCCTCGGGCACGCTGATCACGTCCCAGCAGAGCCCCAGCCGAGCCATCGCCCGAATCACGAACGCGGAGATGTCGGGCTGGCGCCAGCTCAGGCCGTGGCTGGCGGAGGTGGGAAAGGCGTGGTGGTTGTTGTGCCAGGCCTCGCCCAGGGTGGGCAGCGAGAGCCAGAGCAGGTTGCGCGAGTGATCGTCGGTGCTGTAGTCCCGGCGACCGAAGAAGTGACACAGGGAGTTGATCGAGTAGGTCATGTGGTGGAGCACCAGCATCCGCACCGCGCCCCCCCACAGCAGCCCCGTGAGGCCCGCCCGCAGGGTGCCGCCGATGGCATAGCCAAGCGCGAAGGACGCCGCCAGGCCACCGATCGCCCACACCAGGAAGGTGCGATCCACGAACGACACCACCGGATCGGCCAGCAGATCCGGGGCGTAACGCTCCCGAGAGCCTCGCTGGGTGTGGATGAACAGCCAGCCCACGTGCGCGTGCGCCAGGCCCCGCAACGCCCCCCGCCAACCCACGCCGTGGTCCACGTGGGGGCTGTGAGGGTCCCCGAGGCGATCGGAGAAGGCATGGTGCTTGCGGTGGTCCGCCACCCAGGAGATCACCGGGCCCTCGATGGCCGCGGAGCCGAGCACCGCGAACACCCCCCGCAGAGCCGGCGAGGTCTTGAAGCTGCGATGGGTGAAGAGCCGGTGAAAGCCCACCGTCACACCCAGGCCGGTGAGCAGGTACACGATCGCGAACACCGCCAGGTCCCCCGGGTGCAGCAGCCCGTCCCACAGCTGCCATGCCACGAAGCCCAGCGCCGCGAACGGCACCACCGTGATGATCCCGGTGAGCACCCGATCAAGCGTCTCGTTGGCCGCGGGCTGGATGTCCTCCGGCCCCGGCCCGCGCGCGTCGATGGCCTGGCGGGGGATAGCCTGTTGGCTGCTCATGGCGTCGCAACCTACCAGCGAGACCAGCGGCCTGCCTATCGACATGTGGCCAGAAGCAACCTCTCGGATCGTCGCCCGGCTGGCGACGGAGGCTGGCGGTGCTCGCCAATCCTGAGCCCCTGCGCCGGGAGCTTGCTCGGGCGCTGCCCCAGCGGCCCTTCGCCCTGCGTTTCTGGGACGGCTCGGAGCTCGCCGCCACGGTGCCGGGGGGCCCGGTGTTCGACGCCCGCTCGCCCACCGCGGTGGCCCACCTGCTGCGCGCCCCCGGCCAGCTCGGTCTCGGCCGGGCCTACGCCGCGGGAGAGCTCGAGGCCGACGACCTCGATCGGGTGATCGGCCTGCTCGACACCTTCCAGGCGCCCCCCATCGACCGGGCCACCCGCCTGCGACTCACCCTCGCGGCGATCCGCGCCTGCGGCCTCACCCCCCCGCCGAGCATTCCCGCCAGCGAGCTGCGCCCCCGCGGCCGCCGCCACAGCCGCGAGCGCGACGCCCGGGCGGTGCGCCACCACTATGACGTCTCCAACGAGTTCTTCGGCCTCTTCCTGGACTCCTCCATGACCTACAGCTGCGCCCTCTTCTCCCGCGGGGCCACCACCCTCGAGGAGGCCCAGGAGGCCAAGCGGGAGCTGGTGTGCGCCAAGCTGGGCCTCCGTGAGGGCGAGCGCCTGCTCGATGTGGGCTGCGGCTGGGGCAGCTTCGTGCTCCACGCCGCCGCCCGCCACGGTGTTCACGCGGTGGGCGTCACCCTCTCTCCCAGCCAGGCCGACCTGGCCCGCAAACGGGTGGCCGAGGCGGGACTCTCCGACCGGGTGGAGATCCGGTTGGGCGACTATCGCGAGCTCACCGGCGAGCACTTCCACGCGATCGCCAGCATCGGCATGGTGGAGCACGTGGGCTCCAGCCAGATCGACGAGTACGCCCGGCGCCTGCGCGGCGTGCTGGCCCCCGGCGGGCGCCTGCTCAACCACGGCATCGCCCGCCTGCGCCATGGAGACCCCGAGGCGGGGCCCTTCTCCGAGCGCTACGTGTTCCCCGACGCCGCCCCCCTGCACCTCTCCCGCATCCAGATCGCCCTCGAACGAGCCGGCTTTGAGACAACCCACGTGGAGGGCCTGCGCGAGGACTACGCCCAGACCCTCACCCACTGGATCGACCGCCTGGACGCCAACCGCCAGCGCGCCGAGCAGCTCGCCGGCGGCGAGCGTTTGCGGGTGTGGCGTCTGTACCTGCGAGCCGCCCGCAACGGCTTTCGCAGCGGCTTCACCTCCGTCTACCAGGTCCTCTGCCGGCTGCCCTGAGGGCAGGCGGGCCGCATGCGGCCCGCCAGGGGCCGCGCATGCGCGGCCCCTCCGAGCGGCGCATGCGCCGCTCGGAGGCCGGCACATGTGCCGGCCGGAACTACTGAATGTTGGCCATCACGTGCTTGACCACCGTGTAGTCCTCGAGGGAGTACACGCTGAGATCCTTGCCGTAGCCGGACTCCTTGAAGCCGCCGTGGGGCATCTCGGAGACGAGGGGGATGTGGTCGTTGATCCACACGCATCCGAATCGCAGGGCCCGTGACACGCGCAGCGCCCGGCCCACGTCCCGGGTCCACACCGAGGATGCCAGACCGTAGCGGGTGCTGTTGGCCCAGGCGATCGCCTGGTCCTCGTCGGTGAACCGCTGCACCGTGATCACCGGCCCGAAGATCTCGCTCTGGATCATCTCGTCCTCCTGCCGCAGGCCCGCCACCACGGTGGGCTCCAGGTAGAAGCCCAGCCGCTCGGGCGCCGCGCCACCCGTGACGATCTCCGCGCGCTCGGGCCGGCGCTCCAGGAAGCCCTGCACCCGCTGGCGCTGTTTGGCGGAGTTCACGGGCCCGAGGGTAGTGTCGGGCGCGAGCGTGTCGCCGATCACCAGGCCCCTGGCCTGCTCGGCGAGTCCCTGGACCACGTCGTCGTACACCCCCTCCCCCGCCAGCACCCGGGTGGCGGCGGTGCAGTCCTGGCCGGCGTTGTAGTAGCCGGTGCCCGCGATCGTCTCCAGGGCTCCCGTCAGGTCCACGTCGTCGAACACCACCACCGGCGCCTTGCCCCCGAGCTCGAGGTGCACCCGCTTGAGCGTCTCGGAGGCCGTGCGCGCCACCAGCTTGCCCGTGGCCACCGAGCCGGTGAGCGACACCATGTCCACGTCGGGGTGAGATATCAGCGCCCGCCCGGTGGGCTCCCCCCGGCCCGTCACCACGTTGAGCACCCCTTTGGGCAGCACCTCGCCGGCGAGCTCCGCGAAGCGCACCGTCGTCACCGGCGTGGTCTCCGCGGGCTTGAGCACCACCGTGTTGCCCGCCGCCAGCGCCGGAGCGATCTTCCAGATGGCCATCATCAGGGGATAGTTCCAGGGGGTCACCTGCCCGATCACCCCAACCGGCTCCCGGCGCGTGAAGGAGGTGTAGCCCTCCATGTACTCCCCCGCCGCCCGTCCCTCCAGGCACCGTGCCGCCCCCGCGAAGAAGCGCAGGTTGTCCGCCATCACCGGCATCTCGTCGCCCCGCACCGCCGCGATCGGCTTGCCAGCGTTCAGCGCCTCCAGGCGAGCGATCTCCTCGCCGTTCTCCTCCACCGCGTCCGCCAGACCCAGCAGCGCCTGGGCACGCTGCGCGGGCGTCGTTCGCGACCAACCGGCGAACGCTCGCCGCGCGGCCCCCACCGCGCGATCCACGTCCCGCTCGGTCGAGTTGTACGCCCGCGCCAGCTCCTCTCCGGTGGCCGGGTTGAGCACCGCTTCGCTCTCCCCCTCCGACGCCTCCGACGCCCCGTCGATGAAGTTCTGTATCACCATCGTTATACGCACCTCCGAAAAAATGGTCTCTGGCGGCGCGCAACTGCTTTGTTTTTTCGACTGCGTATCACCATCGTTATACGCACCTTT
This sequence comes from Solirubrobacteraceae bacterium, assembly GCA_035501635.1. Taxonomy (GTDB): domain Bacteria; phylum Actinomycetota; class Thermoleophilia; order Solirubrobacterales; family Solirubrobacteraceae; genus Palsa-744. The sequence continues at coordinate 6,307 of DATJVV010000053.1, forward strand.
GAAAATAGAACTCGATCACGTCCAAATCCACTTCATTCTCCAGACTGCGTATAACCATCGCTATACACCACTCCAGGACACCGCGGGGGAGGCGAGGGCCTCGACGACCGCCGGATGGACGATCTCGCCGGCGTTCACGTTCAGCCCCAGCCTCAGCCCCGGGTCGCTCTCGAGCGCCGCTCTGGGCCCCACCTCCGCGAGGGCCAGCACGTAAGGGAGGGTGGCGTTGGTGAGGGCGTAGGTGGAGGTGATGGGGACCGCGCCGGGCATGTTGGTGACGCAGTAGTGGGTGATTCCGTCCACCTCGAAGGTGGGCTCGGAATGGGTGGTGGGACGGGATGTCTCGAAGCAGCCGCCCTGGTCGATGGACACGTCCACGAGCACCGCGTGCTGGCGCATCAGGGCCAGCTGCTCGCGCGTGACCACGTGGGGCGCCCGTCCGCCGTGCACGAGCACCGCGCCGATCACCAGGTCCGCGAGGGGCAGCATCTGCTCGACGGCGAGCGTGGAGGAGTACACCGTGGAGGCGCGGCCGCCGAAGGCCACCTCCAGCTCCCGCAGCCGGTCGATGGAGCGGTCGAACACGAACACGTCCGCCTGCATGCCGATGGCGATGGTGGCTGCGTTCATGCCCACCACCCCGCCGCCAATCACCAGCACGGTCGCCGCCGCCACGCCCGGCACCCCGCCGAGCAGGATGCCCCGGCCGCCGAGCGGCTTCTCGAGCATGAACGCGCCCGCCTGGGTGGCGATCTTTCCGGCCACCTCGCTCATCGGCGCCAGCAGCGGCAGGCGGCCGTGGGCGTCCTCGACGGTCTCATAGGCGATGCACGTGGCCCCCGAGCGCTGCAATCCCCGCGCGAGCTCGGGCTCCGCGGCCAGGTGCAGGTAGGTGAACAGCGTCTGGCCCTCCCGCAGCATCCCCACCTCCACCAGCTGGGGCTCCTTCACCTTCAGCACCAGCTCCGCCTCCCCGAACACCCCCGCCGCGTCGGTCACGATGCGCGCCCCCTGGGCCGCGAACCGCTCGTCGCCGATCGCGCTCCCCTCTCCCGCGCCCGCCTGAACCAGAACCTCGTGGCCCCGCGCGCACAGCTCCCGCACGCCAGCCGGCGTGATCGCCACCCGGTACTCGTCCACCTTGATCTCCGTGGGCACTCCGATCCTCATCGCGCCAGCTCCCTGCC
>DATJVV010000054.1:0-6223 GCA_035501635.1 Solirubrobacteraceae bacterium
CGTCGTTCTGGACCATGTGTGAGCCTTCGAGCACCTGGTGGCCGATCACGTCCGGGTCGCCCCCGATCTGGATCTCGATCCGGTCGAGGTACGCGGGCCGATAGTCGGTGGCGGCGCTCCAGTTGGGGTTGCGCACCAGCGTGGCGGACTTGCCGGGTTCGTAGCCGATGCCGAGCACCTTGCCCTGGGCGTTGGACCTGAACATGTAGGGGCCGGTGGCCACGAGGTAGTTGCCGTATTCGGTGGGCTTGTGCGCGTCCAGGGGCTTGGCGAACTCCTCGGGCACCGGTGCGCTGAGGGGCAGCACGAGCGCCGAGGCGAGGATCTGGCCCGTGGGTTCGGTGAGGTGAAAGACGATCGTGTGGGGGTCCGGCGTGGAGATGCCGGGAATGGGGCCCCCGTCGGCCTTTTCGGCGCCTTCCACGGCGCTGAAGTAGCTGGCGAAGTAGGGGTTGGCCACGTTGGGGTTGGCGCCCCGCTCGATCGCGTAGGCGACGTCAGCGGATGTCACTTCGCGGTTCACCGGCGGGCTGAAATGCACGCCCGAGCGGATATGCACCGTCACCGTCTTGCGATCCGGTGAGATCTCCGGCTGTTCGGAGGCGAGGTCGGGGGTGGCCTGCGCGAAGGTGTTGGGCTTGTAGGAGTAGAGGGGACGCTGGGTGGCGTACACGGCCTCGTAGTCGATCGAGTAGTAGGCCTGGCCGGGATCGAGGTGTTCGAAGTCCTGGCTGTTGAGCACCGTGAGCGCGCCCCCGCGCGCGCCCCCGCCCAGGGACTCCGCCGCGGGGGTCTGCACGCCGGGGGGAGCCGCGATGGAGCCGGCGCCGGCCACCGTTTCGTCGCTCGCACCGCAGGCGCTCAGGCAGAGGGCGCCCGCCGCGAGCAGGCCGGCAAGCAGGGTGAGGGGCTTGAAGATGGACTTTGGCAACGCTCTTGCCTCCTGTGTGCGGCGAAGCGCCGGGGGGCGATCCGCGAGTTGTGAACGGCGAGCCGACGCCGAAGGGCGGCCCGCGAGTGGTGAATGTGTGAAACGCGAGCTCATCGGGCGAGCCTCGGGTTCATCGCGTCCTGGAGCCCGTCGCCGAGCAGGTTGAACGCGAGCACGGTCAGCAGCAGCGCGACGCCCGGGAAGGCCATGTACCACCAGGCGGTCTGGAAGATGGGGGTGGCGGCGGCGATCATCTGCCCCCAGCTGGCGGTGGGCGCCCGCACGCCCACGCCCAGGAATGAGAGGGCGGCCTCCAGCAGGATGTTCTGGGGGATCAGCAGCGTGGCGTACACCACGATCGGCGCCGTGAGGTTGGGGAGGATCTCGCGGGTCATGATGCGCAGGTCCGAGGCGCCGAGGGAGCGGGCGGACTGCACGAACTCGCGCTCGCGCATCGACAGCACCAGGCCGCGCACGATGCGCGCGATGTAGGTCCAGTTGACGAGCACGATCAGGAACAGGATCACCCCGAGGCCCGACTGGACGTGGCCGGCGAGACAGCCCCGCACCTCGCACGCGGCGCCCAGGCCGAGGCCGAGCATGAGGACGGGCACGGCGAGCACCACGTCGATCAGGCGCGAGAGCAGCGTGTCCGTCCAGCCCCGGTAGTAGCCCGCGAGCATGCCCACCACCACCCCCAGCACGGTGGCCAGGGCGGTGCCCACGATGCCCACCAGCAGGGACACCCGCGCGCCGTAGATCACCCGCGAGGCCACGTCCTGGCCGAGGGGGTCCACGCCGAAGGGATGGGCGAGGCTGGGTCCGAGGGGACTGCCGAAGGCGTTGGTGAGGTTCGGGTTCTGCGCCGAGGGGCCCGGCAGGCCCGCGAGGCTCACCACGAGCGGCGCCGCCACGGCCACCAGCACCAGCAGCACGATGAACACGAGCGAGGCCATCGCCATGCGGTCGCGGCGAAGGCGCCGCCAGAACAGGCGGTTGGGCGGATCGGAGGTTCGACGTGCCTGTGTCGGCCGCCCGCGGGAGAGCATGAGCTCCATGGACGGTCTATCGGCGGGTGTTCGGGCGGGGGAGGCCGCTGGGCGAAAAGTTGCAGCGGCGCGCGATAATCGGCACATGGACACGCTGCGGGCGCGGGACCCGGCCACGGGAGAGGTGCTGGGCGAGCGCCGGGTTACGGCGAGCGAGTCGATCGGGGAGCTCGTGGGGGAGAGCGCGAAGGTGCAGCCGCTGTGGGCGCTGCTTCAGGTGCGCGACCGCGCGCGCTACATGGGCCGGATGGCCCAGGCGGTGATCGACGAGTACGACCTGCTGGTGGAGGCCATCGGGCGCGAGCAGGGCCGCCCGCGGGCGGAGGTGGCGGCGCTGGAGGTGCTGCCGGCGATCGAGGCGCTGCGCTGGATGGCCCACGACGGCGCCGAGGCGCTGGGCGGGCGGAGCGTGGGCCACAGCTTGCTGGCGGGGGTGGCGCGGGCGCGAATCGCCTACGAGCCCTATGGCGTGGTGGGGGTGATCGGCGCCGGGAGCGCACCCTTCGCCCAACCCCTGGGCCAGATCGCGGGAGCGCTGCTGGCGGGCAACGGGGTGGTGTTCAAGCCCGCGGCCCGCGCCTGGATGGCCGGAGAGGCGATCGCCCGGGCGGTCGCCCGGGCGGGCCTGCCGGAGGGTCTCGTGACGGTGGCCCACGGTGGCGCCGCCACCGGCATCGCGCTCGCGCGCGCGGACGGGCTGGGCAAGCTGCTGTTCACGGGCTCCCCCGCGGTGGGCCGGGCGGTGGCCCGGGAGTGCGTGTCGCGCGAGCGCGAGGTGACGGTGGAGCTGGGGGGCAAGGACGGCATGCTCCTGCTCGGCGACGGGGACGTGTCCCGGGCCGTGGACTGCGCGCTGTGGGCGTCCTGCGCCGGGGCCGGCCAGGCGCGGGGGGCGGTGGAGCGGATCTTCGTGGAGCGCCAGGTGGGGGAGGCGTTCACGGGGCTGCTGGTGGAGCGGGCGCTGGCGCTGCGCGTGGGCGACCCCCGCGACCCGGCCACCCAGGTGGGGCCGCTGTCCTCGCCGCGAAGGCTCGAGCGGGTGCTGGAGCTCACGCGGGAGGCCGTGGCCCAGGGGGCGCGGCTGCGCTGCGGCGGTCCGCTGCAGGCGCCGACGGGCTGCACGGGCGTCTTCTACGCGCCCGCGGTGCTCACGGGGGTGACGCCGCGGATGCGCGCCATGCGCGAGCCCCTGGACGGGCCGGTGGTGGCGGTGATGGAGGTGGAGTCCGTGGAGGAGGGAGTGGAGCTGATGAACCGCTGCGACTACGGCCTGGGGGCGTCGGTGTGGACGGGCGACCGCTACCGGGGGGCGCGCATCGCCAGGGACCTGCGCGCGGGGATGGTGTGGATCAACGACCACCTGCCCGCGCCCGCCCTGCCGCGGGGCCCCTGGGGTGCGGCGGCGGGAGGGGGCCTTGGCAAGACGCTGGGCGAGAGCGGCCTGCGGGCGTGCGCCCAGGAGAAGCTCATCACCTGGAGTCCCCAGGCCCTGCGCGGCCCGTGGTGGGGGCCCTACGACCAGACCAGCGCCCGGGCGGCCCGCACGGTCGCCAAGCTGCGCTCGTCCCGCGGTCGCGAGCAGGCCCTGCGAGAGGGCGGCGCCGCGCTGGCGCGGGTGGGCGCGCGGGTGCTCGGCCGGGGCGTGCCCCGATAGCCCGAGCTACCCTTTGGAGAATGCCCGCCCAGGCCTACGCCGGCAAGGAGTGCGTGTGTCAGCTGCGCAGAGGGATCTGCGACCAGAGCTGCGTGCGCGGCATGCTGGAGACGCCCTTCTACATCGCCTGCCTGCGCCTCACGGGCCGGCGCTGCGTGGTGGTGGGCGGCGGGGACGTGGGCCAGGAGAAGGTGGAGGGGCTGCTGGCCTGCGACGGCAGGGTGACCCTGATCGCGCCCGAGGCCACACCGGCCCTGCGAGAGCTCGCGGCGGAGGGGTCCATCGCGTGGGAGCAGAGGGTCTACGGGGGCCCCGAGGACCTCGAGGGGGCCTTCCTGGCGATCGCCGCCAGCGACGACACCGACGTGAACATCGCCGTGTACGAGGACGGGGAGCGGCGGGCGATGCTGGTGAACGTGGTGGATGTGCCGCCGCTGTGCAACTTCATCCTGCCCGCCATCCTGCGCAGCGGCCCGCTGGCCATCGCCATCTCCACCGCCGGCGCCTCCCCCGCGCTGGCCAAGCGCATGAAGCGCGAGATCCAGGAGAGCTTCGGCGAGGAGTACGCCCGGCTGGCGGTGCTGCTCAACGAGGCCCGCGGCTGGGCGAAGGCGAGCCTGCCCAACTTCCAGGAGCGCCGGGACTTCTTCGAGGCCATCGTCAACGGGGAGCCCGACCCGATCGAGCTGCTCCGCGCCAACGCGCCCGCCGCGGGGGATGACGCGGTGCGGGAGCTCATCGCCCGCGCCCAGCGAATCCACGGGCCGGCGGCGGTCGGCGCCTGAGCGCCCGGTCCATGGCCGACGTGGCCACCCTTCCGGCCGACGACGCGCGGGACCAAACGGCCGCGCGGGGCCTGCGGGTGAGGGGCCTCACGCGCAGATACGGCGAACGGGAGGCCCTCGACGAGGTGTCCTTCACGCTCGAGCGGGGCCACACGCTGGTGGTGTTCGGCCCCAACGGAGCCGGCAAGAGCACCCTGTTGCGGGTGCTCGCCACCCTGCTGCGCCCCCACGAGGGTGACGTGCAGGTGCTCGGCCATCGCCTGCCCTCCGAGGCCTGGGCGGTGCGGGGTCGGGTGGGACTGCTGGGCCACGAGCCGCTGCTCTACCGGGAGCTCAGCCCCCGTGAGAACCTGCGCCTGCACGCCCGCCTGCACGGGGCGCGCGAGGAGCGCATCGAGGAGCTGCTGGACGCCCTTGCCATCCCCGATCGGGGCGGGGAGCCCCTGCGCAACCTCTCCCGGGGCACCGTCCAGCGGGTGGCGGTGGCCCGCACGGTGCTCCACGAGCCCGAGCTCCTGCTGCTGGACGAGCCCTACGCGAACCTCGACCCCGCCGCCGTCGCCCTGGTGGCCCCCCTCATCGGCCCCGGCGGGGGATGTGACGGAGGGGGAGATGGCGGGGGAGATGTTTCGAAAACAGGGGGCCCGCGCGCGCGCGCGCGTACGCGCGCGGGCCCCCCCACGAGAGTGGTTTGCAGCCACGACCCCGCCCGGGGCCTGGAGGAGGCCGACGTGGTGCTCGGCCTGCGCGCCGGCCGGGTGGCCCTGCTGGCGCCCGCCGCGGGCACCCACGCGAAGGACATCGGAGAGCTCTACCGGTGAGCGCCCCCCCGAAGAACATGAACACGGAGAAGACGCCGCCGCATGCGGCGGCGTCCCGGGCCCCACATGTGGGGCCCGGCCGGCCGGCTCATGAGCCGGCCGGAACAACCACGTCCTCCCCCGGAGTGGATCGGCGGGTGCCCACCATGCGGGCCGTGGGCGGCCTGCTGCGCAAGGACCTGCTGGTGGAGCTCAGGACGCTGGAGGCGGCGCCGGGGATGGTGCTGTTCGCGGTGAGCACCTTCGTGGTGTTCCACTTCGCCCTGAACCGGAGCTCCCTGGAAGGGGATCTGGCGGCGGGGGTGCTGTGGGTGACGCTGCTGTTCGCGGCCATCCTGGGGGTGAACCGGCTGTTCGTGGCGGACGCCGAGCAGGGGGGCATCGAGGGGTTCCTGCTGGCGCCGGTGGACCGCACGGCGCTGCTGATCGCGAAGTTCCTCACCCTGCTGGCCTACCTGGCGGTGCTGGAGCTGGTGGCGGTGCCCGCCTTCCTGGTGCTGCTGGGCGCCGGCGGCGCGAGCCACGGGCTGGGGAGCCTGGTGGGGGTGCTGGCGCTGGCGGACCTGGGCATGGCGGCCATCGGCGTGCTGGTTGCGGCGCTGGCGGTGCGCTCCCGGGCGCGCGATCTCATCGGACCCCTGCTGGCGCTGCCCCTGCTGGTGCCCGTGGCCATCGGCGCGGCCCGCGCGAGCGCGCCGCTGCTCACCGCCGGCCACGGGGGGGCCGCGGGGGGCCGCTGGCTGGCGCTGCTGGCGCTCTATGATCTGGTGTTCGGGCTGATCGTTTACGCCGTTTTCGACTTCCTGCTCGAAGACTGACCTGATGGACGCCTCCCCGGAGCCCACCAACCGTCCCGCCGCCCCCTCACCCGGTGGCGGCCTGCGCAGGCTCGCGCTGGCGTCGGTGGGTCTGATGGGTGTGTACCTCGGGTTGGTGTTCTTCTACGCGCCGATCGAAGCCGAAGAAGGGTTCCTGCAGAAGAT
>DATJVV010000055.1:0-4177 GCA_035501635.1 Solirubrobacteraceae bacterium
GCGAAGCGGGAGACCTGATCCGAGAAGGCGTGGACGGCGGCGGGCGGGCGCTTGCCTTCTACTCCCACGTCGACACGGATGCGAAGGCGTCGGCCGAGGCGGCGGGCTTCGAACTCGTCGTGCCTCGCTCGCGGATGGCCCGCGAAGGCGCTCAGCTGGTCAGCGGCCTCGTGGCTTAGCGGGCCGCGTCGAAGATCCGCTCAGCTCGCGGGCGTGAGATCGGAGCCGCCGAGGGCAACGTAGCCGTCGCGGCGGGCGAGGGCGGGGTCTAGGGGCACGAGGGCGCCGTTGGGCACCCGCTCGGCGCGGGGCTCCCAGTGGCCGGCGCGGGCGGAGATGGCGGCGCGGATGACCATGCCGTGGCACACCACCAGGGCCGGCAGGGGGCCCTCTTCGACCTCGGCGATGGCGGCGGCCACCCGGCGCTCCTGCTGGGCGAAGGACTCGCCGCCGGGAAACGCGAAGGTGGAGTCGCCGGCCACGAACTTGGCGAACAGCTCGGGCGCCTCGGCCATCACCTCGCTGAACAGCCTGTCGGTCCAGTCGCCGGCGTCGGTCTCCATCAGGCGGGCGTCCTCGCGGGGCTCAAGACCCAGCCGCTCGGCCACCGCCCTCGCCGTTTCCCTGGCGCGCAGCAGGGGGCTGGCCCACAGCGACGCGAAGCCCTGGGCGGCCGCCCGCTCGGCGAGCTCAAGCGCCTGGCGGCGGCCGGTGTCGTCCAGCGGGATCGCCTGCTGGCCCTGGAAGCGACGCTCGTGGTTGTAGGCCGTCTGGCCGTGCCTGGCCAGGTACACCTGAATGGTCGTCATGGCTCACGCCATCCTAGGCCCGGCGCGTGGAGCGTGGCTTCGAGCTTCAGGATGGTTCGGCGGCGCGGGGCTCCCTGACGCCACTGGACGAGGAGGCCACGTCGGCGATTTTCGGGCGCAGGTAGAGCAGCTCGTACAACGCCGCCGCAACGCCCGCGCCGAGGATGGGCCCCACGTACCACACCCAGCCGTTGGCCCAGTGGTCGCCGATCAGCTGGGGCCCGAACGCCCGGGCGGGGTTCATGGCGGCGCCCGTGAAGGGTCCGCCGAAGAGGATGTCCATCGTGATCGTGAGGCCGATGGCCAGGCCGGCGATCGACTTGAAGGTGCCGCGGGAGTCCACCGCGCTCGCGAACACCACCCACGCCAGGAAGAACGTGAGGATCGCCTCCAGGCCCATGCCCGAGGCCGCGTTCACGCCGTGGCCGAGGGCGGGCACGCCGAGCTTCACTTCTTCGCTGGCCAGCCGCGGCAGCAGCTGCCGCACGAGCAGCGCCCCCACCGCGGCGCCCGCGAGCTGAGCCACCCAGTAGAGGCCCGCGAGGGCGGGCTTGATGCGTTTCGTGATCAGGAAGCCGAAGGTGATGGACGGGTTGAAGTGGCCGCCGGAGATGTGGCCCAGGGCGGACACCATCACCGCGATGGCCAGCCCGTGCGCGAGCGCCACCCCGATCAGGGAGGGGTCGTGGATCTGGTTGGCGGCCACGATCGATCCGCAGCCGATGAAGATCAGCGTGAAGGTGCCCACGAACTCGGCCACCGCACGGCGCAGCGCGTCCTCTGACATGCCCGCAACCTACGAGCCGGCTCGGACGGACCGGGCCTCTTAGACTGCGGGGATGCGACGGAGGGTCACGTTCTCGCGCAACCTCACGCTGTCGCTGTCGCGGACGTGCAGGTGTCACTGCAAGTACTGCGCGTTCGCCACCCACAGGGCGCATCTGCACTCGCCCGAGGAGGTGCTCGCGATGCTCGACGGTGCGGGCAGGCGACGGGCGAAGGAGCTGCTGGTGCTCACGGGGGAGCGTCCGGAGGTCAACGGGGAGGTGGCGAGGCGGCTGGCGGAGCACGGGCACGAGGACTTCACGGGCTACGTGGTGTGGGCGTGCGAACGGGCGCTCGAACGGGGCCTGTTGCCGCACACCAACCTGGGGGTGCTCTCGCGCGAGGACCTGGGGCGGCTGCGCGAGGTGAGCGCATCCCAGGGGCTGATGCTGGAGTCGGTGTCCGAGCGGCTGATGGAGAGCGTGCACGCGGGCTCTCCCACCAAGCACCCGGCGCGGCGGCTGGAGACCATCCGCCTGGCGGGGGAGCTGAGGATTCCGTTCACCAGCGGCATCCTGGTGGGCATCGGCGAGAGCGAGGAGGAGCGGGTGGCGTCGCTGGAGGCGATCGCGGCGCTGCACGCCGAGCACGGGCACATCCAGGAGGTGATCCTGCAGAACTTCGTGCCCCACCAGCGCTACCACGGCCGGGAGGTGGCTCAGATCGCCGACGAGGCCGCCCGGGAGTACTGGCGCACGGGCATCGCCGAGGGTCGCCCGCGAGTGGAGCTGCCGCCGTGGGCGCTCGCGGGGGCGGGGCCGGTGGGGATCGAGGAGATGAAGCGCCTGATCGGCGAGGCTCGCCGGCTGATGCCCGGCGTGGGCATCCAGGTGCCCCCCAACCTCGCCGACTGGTGGCCCGAGCTGGTGGCCGCCGGGGCCAGCGACCTCGGGGGGCTGAGCGCGAACGGCGATCACATCTCTCCCGAGCACCCCTTTCCCTCCCCGGCGCACGTGCGCCGCAGGCTGGCCGAGGACGGGGTGGCGCTGGGGGAGCGGCTGTGCGTGTACCCCGAGTACATCTCCCGGAAGTGGCTCTCGGAGGGGGTGCTCGACACGATCCGCGCGCGCTACTGGAGCTTCATCCCAAGGCGGGGCTCGGGCCGTGGGGACTCGCGCGCGCCGATCCGTCCCGAGCTCGTGCCCCGCGCGCTCGCGCGCGCCCGCGCGGGTGGGCCGCTGGGAGAGGAGGAGCTCACGGCGCTGTTCGCGGAGACCCGCCCGCAGGCCATCGAGGAGATCCGCCTGGCGGCGGACGAGCTGAGGGCGCAGCTGGTCGGGGAGACGGTGACGTTCGTGGTGAACCGCAACATCAACGTGTCCAACGTGTGCACCGTGGGCTGCTCCTTCTGCGGTTTCGGCCAGAGCCGGCGCTCGCCCGAGGCCTACGAGCACTCGCGGGAGGAGTTCGCCGGCCGGGTGCGCGAGGCGCTCGCCTACGGCGCCAGCGAGCTGTGCATCCAGTCGGGCATCCATCCCGAGTGGGGTCTGGAGGACTATCTGGGCTGGCTGCGCTTCGCCAAGCGGGTGGCCGCGGACGAGGGGTCGGACATCCACCTGCACGCCTACAGCCCGATGGAGGTGGCCCACATGTGCGACCTGTCGGGGCTCCCGCCGGGGGAGGTGTTCGCGCGGCTGATGGACGCGGGTTTGGGCTCCACGCCGGGCACCGCCGCGGAGGTGCTGCACGACGGCGTGCGCGAACGCATCTCTCCGAACAAGCTGCCGGTGGCCCGCTGGGTGGAGATCGTGGAGGCCTGCCACCACGCGGGCCTGCGCTCCACCGCCACGGTGATGTTCGGCCACGTGGAGGAGCCCTGGGAGCTGGCTGAGCACATGCGGGTGGTGCGCGAGCTGCAGGAACGCACGGGCGGCATCACCGAGTTCGTGCCGCTGTCCTTCATCCCCTTCCAGACCCTCCTGGGCCGCAGTCACGGCGTGCAGGAGATCTCCCGCGAGGAGAACCTCAAGCACACCGCCGTGTTCCGCCTCGCGCTCGGCCGCACGGTGGCAAGCCTGCAGGCCTCCTGGGTGAAGATGGGCCTGGACGCCGCCAGCGAGTCGCTGCGCTGGGGCGTGAACGACCTCGGCGGCACCCTCATGGAGGAGTCCATCAGCCGCCTCGCGGGCTCCTACCACGGCACCCGCCTGGAGCCCGAGCAGCTGATCGCGGCGGCCCACGCCGCGGGGCGCCCGGCGGCGGAGCGCGGCACCCTGTATGAGATCCGGGCTCGCCACCCGCTCGGGCAGGCGGCCGAGGCCGCGGATGGCTGCGTGAGCGGCGCACACGCCGGCGCGATCTCTGTTAGCGTTCACTAAGAAGTCCGTCGGCACTCACGAGAAGGAGCGCAGGATGGCCGATTCGGTTGGATCTCATCCAGTTGAAGCCATGGACGGCGACTGCGACGTGGCGGTGGTGGGCGCGAGCCTCGCCGGGTGCGCGAGCGCGATCCTGCTCGCGCGCGCGGGCGCGCGGGTGGCGCTGGTGGAGAAGAGCCCCGACCCGGCGGCCTTCAAGCGGATCTGCACCCACTACATCCAGTC
>DATJVV010000056.1:0-7716 GCA_035501635.1 Solirubrobacteraceae bacterium
GAGATCCTCGTCAAGCGCGAGACGATCGAGAAGGAGGAGTTCCTCGCGCTGCTCGATGGCAAGAGCGAGGAGGAGGTGTTTGGCGTGGAGGAGACCAAGCCCGAGCTGCCCGCGCCCCCGCCGGCGCCCGCCGGGCGGCCCGAGCGCGAAACTCCCCGCGTGACCCCGCGGCCGGGTCTGGCGGGCGGCGCCGCCGAGCTGCGAGCCGGCGAACGCGAGCCTCCCAAAGCGACCTGACCCGATCCTTCGAAGTGATGGGGGTGGTGAACGTCACCCCCGACTCCTTCTCCGACGGTGGCGAGTTCCTGGACGCGCGCGCCGCCGTGGCGCGGGCTGGCGCGCTGGTGGCCGAGGGCGCGGACATCCTCGACGTGGGCGGTGAATCCACCAGGCCGGGCGCCGAGCCGGTGACGCTCGCGGAGGAGCTGCGCCGGGTGATGCCGGTGCTGGAGGCAATCGCCGCGAGCAGCTTGCCGCACAAGCGCTCGCCGGCGGTCTCGATCGACACCGTCAAGGCGCCGGTGGCACGGGCGGCGATCGCGGCGGGGGTGAGCATCGTCAACGACGTGAGCGCTCTGCGCGCCGACCCCCATATGGCCGGCCTGGTGGCCGAGCACGGGGTGAGATGCTGTCTGATGCACATGCTCGGGGAGCCCCGCACGATGCAGCGCGAGCCGCGCTACGGGGATGTGGTGGACGACGTGAAGGCTTTTCTGGAGGAGCGCCTGCGTTTCGCCGTCGACGCGGGCGTGCCGGAGGAGAACGTGCTGCTGGATCCCGGCATCGGCTTTGGCAAGACCGTGGAGCACAACCTCGCGCTGCTTGATCGCCTGGACGAGCTGGCGGCGCTGGGGCGCCCGGTGGTGATCGGAACCTCGCGCAAGAGCTTCATCGGGTGGCTGCTCGCACGGGCGGTGGGCGAGCGGGAGCCCGTGCCGGCGTCCGAGCGCCTGGCGGGCACGATCGCCACCAACGTGCTCGCCCTCGAGCGCGGCGCCAGCATCTTTCGCGTGCACGACGTTGCACCCGTGCGCGGCGCCCTGGAGATCGCTGCTGCTACGTTGGGCGCGCGATGCAGGAAGACCTTCCGGAGGAGCCCGAGGAGCTAGACGACGACGCCGGCGAGGGCGAGGGGCTGGAGGACGAGCGGGAGCGCGAGGAGACCGGCGAGTCGATCACGATCGAGATCGCCGGCCTGTCCCTCTACACCCATCACGGCGTCACCGACGCCGAGCGCGAGGTGGGCCAGCGCCTGGTGCTCGACCTGCGCCTGGACCTCGGCGAAACGGACGCCACGGTCACCGACGCGGTGGAGGACACGGTGGACTACGACGAGGTGTGCCAGCTCGTGGCCCTGATCGCCCAGCAGCGCTCCCATCGCACCCTGGAGCGCCTCTGCGGCGCCATCGCCGATCGCCTGCTCGGCGACTACGAGCTGGAGGGCGTGTGGGTGAAGGCCACCAAGCCCGAGCCCCCCATCGCCCTGCCCGTGGACGAGGTCTCGGTGGAGCTCTGGCGCGAAGCCGCGGAGTGACCCGTATAACCATGGCTATACGCAGTCTTTCGAAGGAGATATCCATCTCGGGGCGGCGGCCCGACCTTCCCTGACCGCTCGCTCTTGACTGGCCGCTCGCCCTTGACATCTTAGTTAGCACTCACTTATAATCACCGCCGATGGCGTCCCCGACAATGGCATGAGCAGGGCGAGCCGATGATCGAGCGGCTTGCACGCCTCGCGAACGAGCGGCCCCGGCGGGTGCTTGCGCTGGCGGGCCTGCTGGTGGCGATCGCGGTGGTCGTCGGGGGCCCGGTGGTGGGCATCCTCAAGAGCCAGTCCTCGGACTTCCTGGATCCCAACGCCCCCAACCAGCAGGTGCTGCGCGACGTGGAACGGGCCACCGGCCAGAGCGCCGCCTACGGGGTGGCGGCGCTGGTGGCGAGCTCTGGGGACGTGCGCACCGACGCCGCCGCGCAGGCCCGGGCCAGCCGGGTGGCGGGCCTGCTCTCGCGCGAGCCTGGCTTTCAGCGCTCGCTCACCTACCCGGCCAGCCACCTGCGGGTGCTGGTCTCCCGCGACGGCCATCAGACGCTCGTGCTGGCGGCGTTCGCAAACCGGGAACGCTCGGTGGCGGCCGTGGCGGCGGTCCGTCGCGAGCTCGCCGGCGAGGGCGTGCGCTTCGGGGGCAACGACGTGGCGTTCGACGAGATCAACAAACGCACCACCAGCGACCTCGGGCGCGCGGAGATGCTCGCCTTCCCGCTGTTGCTGCTGCTCTCCTTCTGGATCTTTCGCGGCCTGGTGGCGGCGGTGCTGCCGCTGCTGGTGGGCGGCTGCGCGATCCTCATCACCTTCCTGGCCCTGCGCCTGATCGACCAGGGGATCGGCCTGTCGATCTTCGCGGTGAATCTCGTCACCGGCGTGGGCCTGGGGCTCGCGATCGACTACAGCCTGTTCGTGCTCTCCCGCTACCGAGAGGAGCTCGCGGGGGGACACGACACACCCGAGGCGATCGCCCGCACGCTGCGCACCGCGGGGCGAACGGTGCTCTACAGCTCGCTCACGGTGGCCGGCGCGCTGGCCTCGATGCTGGTGTTCCCGCTGCGCTTCCTCTACTCGATGGGCATCGGCGGCTCCCTGGTGGCGCTCGCGGCGGGCGCCGTCTCCCTGATCGTGCTGCCCGCCGTGCTGGTGGTGCTGGGCCCGCGCATCGACGCGCTCTCGCCGGCGCGCCTGCAGCGCAACGCCGCGCGCGCGGCGCGGCCCGACGAGAGCGGCGCCTGGTTCCGGCTGGCCCGCGCGGTGATGCGCCGGCCCGGAGCGGTGGCCCTCGGCACGGCGCTCGTGCTGATCGCGATCGCGCTGCCCGCGCTTCGCCTCTCGCTCACCCCCGCCGACGCCCACGTGCTGCCCGCCTCCGCCGAACCCCGCCAGGTGGCCGAAGCGATCACCCGCGACTTCGCCGTGGACGGCTCCCAGACGATCACGCTCGTCACCCACGCCCCCGCCTCCGCCGCCGCGCGGCTGGCGGGCCTCGCGCGCGCGGCCCGGGCGCGCGCTGGGCGCCAGGCGAGCCTCGCCGGAGCCCCGCGCTACCTCGGGCGCGACACCTGGGAGCTCGAAATGCTGCCCCGCGGCCGCGACGGGGCGCCCGCCAACCAGGCGCTCGTGCGTCGCCTGGGCACGCTGCCGGGACCCGTGGCGGGCCCCCACGCGAGCCCCGCGCGGGTGCTGGTGGGCGGCGCCACCGCCTGGTTCGTGGACCAGAAGGCGGCCATCGCCGCCCACGCGCCGCTGGCGCTCGTGATCCTGGCGCTGGTGACGGGAAGCTTCCTGTTCATGATGACCGGCTCGCTGGTGCTGCCCCTGGTGGCCTTCGCGATGAACCTGCTCACGGTGGCCGTGGGCGCGGGGCTGCTGGTGCTGATCTTCCAGCGGGGCCATCTCGCGAGCCCGCTGGGCTTCACGCCGATCGGCGGCCTGGAGGAGTCCAACCTCGTGCTCCTGTTCGTGCTCGCCTTCGCCCTCTCCACCGACTACGGCGTGTTCCTGCTGGGGCGCATCAAGGAGGCCCACGACGCCGGCATGCCCACTCGCGAGGCGGTGGCCCACGGCCTGGAGCGCACCGGCCGGCTGGTGACCGCGGCGGCGCTGCTGTTCTGCGTGGCGGTGGGCGCGTTCGTGAGCTCTGAGGTCTTCTTCGTCAAGCAGCTCGGCGCGGGCGCGGCGCTCGCGGTGCTGATCGACGCCACCGTCGTGCGCGCCCTGCTCGTGCCCGCCCTGATGGGCCGCCTGGGCGAGCGCTGCTGGTGGGCGCCGGGGCCGCTGCGCTCGCTGCACGCGCGCATCGGCCTGCGCGAGCGCGAGCTGAGCCGGGCCCCGGCATGAGCCTCGCCACGGGCCTCGGCGTGAGCCTCGCCACGAGCCTGCCCGGGGGGTGGGCGCTGAAGGACGGACGGCTGCCCCCGGGGACCGCCCTGCTTGGCCTCGGCTCCAACCTCGGCGAGCGCCGCGAGCGGCTGCGGCGGGCCGTGGACGCCCTCCAGGAGGCCGGGTTGGAGGTGCTGGCGAGCTCCTGCACCTACGACACCGACCCGGTGGGCGAGGTGATCGAGCAGCCGAGCTTCCTCAACGCCTGCCTGCTCGTGAGGACCGACCTGGAGGCGCTCGAGCTGCTCGATACCGTCAAGCGGCTGGAGCGCGAGCTGGGGCGCACCCGTGATGAGGTGCGCCACGGACCCCGGGCGATCGACATCGACTTGCTGCTGGTGGGGGATCGGGAGCTCGAGCATCCCCGCCTGAAGCTCCCCCACGCGCAGCTGCCGCGCCGTCGCTTCGTGCTGATCCCCGCGCTGGAGCTCGACTTCGGGCTGCGCCTCCCCGACGGCACGTCGCTCGCCGACGCCCTCGCGGGCCTGTCCCTGGAGGAAGGCGTGCGCTGGGCCGGCCCGCCCCTGGCGCTCGCGGGCGCGCCGGCGCCTCGCTGAGCCACGCTCGGCGTCCGTCTGACGCGCGGCGCCCCCTGACGCGCCGGCGCCCTGCTGAGCCCTCAGACCGCGCGCGGCCGCCAGGCCGCCAGGTCCAGCAGCGTGGCGGTGCTCACGTGGCGACCGGAGAGCACGCACATGTGGCCCTCCCGCCGCCAGGTCACCACCGGCTCGCCGTGCTCGCGCAGCACGCCGTAGGCCACGCCCGCGCGCCACTCCAGCGAGCCTTCCGGCGCCTTCTCATCATCGCCCGGAGCGGGACCGGCGACGATGGCGTAGCCGATGCGCCCGCCGTGGGGGCCGGTGTAGAAGACGGTGATGACGCCGTGCCCGTCGAGGGTGTCGCGGCGCTGGCCGCTGGCCCGCCAGCCGTAGCGTTCGGCCCATGAGGGGAAGGAGACGCCTTCCACGGCCGCATCGAGGGTGCCGGCGTGGGAGGGGCTTTCTCCGGGCGCGGGGGCGGTGGCGGCCTCGCGCGTGAACGCGGACGCCTCCTCGGCGCCCAGCAGGCGGTGCGAGCCGCCGCCCGTGTGCGCGGGACCGGTCAGCAGCGCCACCGCCACGCCCGCCGCGACCGCCAGCGCCACCGCCGCCAGCGTGGGCCTCAGGCGGGCGCGGATCAGCTCGCGCGGCGTCCGCTCGTCGCGCGACCCCGCGTCCGCACGGCCCCAGCGGAGCTTGGCCTCCTTGGCCGAGGCGCTGGCGTCCACCAGCTTGCGGACCCGCTCGTGCAGGCGCTCGGGCGCGGGCGTCTGCACCGCGCGCAGCAGCTCGGCCACCCGCCGTCCGGGGTCCTCGGCGGGCGATCCCGGCTCGCCGGGGACCCCACCCTCTCCGTGGATACCCGCACGTTGCTCAGTCATCGGTTCTCACCACCCTTCAAGACGCCTTCCGGGCGCGAATCTTCCGGGCGCGATCCTTTCCCCCGCGATCCCTCCGCTCGCGAACGCCCAGTGCGCGAGCCTTCCCGGGAGGGCTCGGGGTCGAGTTCGCGGGCGATGCGCTCGCGAGCCCGGTGGAGGCGGCTGGTGACGGTGGCCTCGCGCACCCGCAGGGCGCGAGCGGCTTCGCGGTAGGAGAGCCCGAGCACGTCCACCGCCACGATCACCAGACGGGAGTCCTCGGGCAGCCTGGCGATGGCGGCGTAGAGCTCGGCCACCTCCAGCGCCTGCTCGGGGCGGGCGGTGGGGCGGGGGTCGGCGGCGATCACGTCGTCCAGGTCGGTGCCGGTGAGCGGCCGGCGTCCGGCGGTGCGTCGGGCGGTGAAGAAGGTGTTGCGCAGGGCGCGCATGAGGTAGTAGAGGTCGTCCTCGCCGCGCACGATGCGGGGACGGGCGAGGACGCGCGCGAACGTTTCCTGCACGAGGTCCTCGGCGTCCTCGCGGTTGCCGCACAGAGCCCAGGCGGCGCGGTAGAGGCGGTCTACGTGCCGGGGCAGCGACTGGGGATCCAGGGTGCGCATCGCGCCACCCGGCCCACGCGACTAGGCGGCGACGGGCGCCGGAATCCACTGCGCGGGCAGGGTGCCCGCGGGGATCTCGCCCACGCTCGGCGGGAAGTACCGCACGAGGCTCGCCGCCGGACGGCCTTCGATCACGGGGCGCAGGTCGGCGATCGTGAGCAGCAGGCGGATGGTGCTGCCGATCTGCAGGTCCGCGGCATTGGGCCGCTCGCCGCCGAGCAGCCCCTCCGCGATCCAGCGGTCGACCTGGTCGAGCTGGCCGGGCAGGGCGGCGATGTCCGCGCGGGCGCTGTCGTCTTTGGCCTCGTTGCGGATGGCCATCAGTTTCGCGGTGATCGGCATCGCGGGCCCCATCAGCGGGCGGGGCAGGGGCAGCTTGGCGTCGCCGATGTAGCTTTCCATCGCGTGGGGCTTGCGCACGAAGCCCACGTCGAGGATCCGCCGAGGGGCGGGCTGGAGGACCTCGTCGCCCCAGCGCTCTGCCTCCAGCACCTGGGCGTAGCGGGGATCGTCGGGCGCGGGCAGCAGGGGAGGCTCGGGCTGGATTCGGTCGAGCTTTCGCATGATCGCGCGGGAGCCCACGATGCGCTCGCCGCCCATGCGCAGGCCCGGCACGGTGATGCCGCCGTAGCGCAGCGGGCCCACCACGAGCTGGGCCAGCGGCAGCAGCCACACCCGCTCGAAGGGCAGGCCCTTGAGCTCGAACGCCGCTTCCACCGCCGCGCATGGGTGGGAGCCGGGCAGCACGTAGAGCTTGGTCGCCGCCATGTGCGTGAGGATACTGTTTGCGCATGCTCCTGGTGGTGGACGTCGGCAACACGCAGACCCATTTCGGCGCCTACCGGGATGGAGAGCTGATCGAGCACTGGCGCTTTGCCACCGTGCGCCAGTCCACCGCCGACGAGCTGGGGGCGGCGCTGAGCAACCTGCTCGGCCTGCGGGGCCTCTCCTTCGGCGACCTCGACGCCTCCATCGTGTCCTCCACGGTGCCCCAGCTGGAGCCCGAGTGGACGGAGATGGCGGACAGATATCTCGGCCACGAGATGCACGCGGTGGGCCCGGGCACGCGCACGGGGATGGCGATTCGCTACGACAATCCCCGCGAGATCGGCGCCGATCGGCTGGTGAACGCGGTGGCTCTGCGGGAGCGCTTTCAGGGGGCGGCGGTGTGCGTGGACTTCGGCACGGCCACCACCTTCGACGTGGTCTCCGGCGAGGGCGACTACCTCGGGGGCTCGCTGATGACGGGCATCGAGATATCGCTGGAGGCCCTCTCCGAACGGGGGGCCCGGCTGCCGAAGGTGGATCTGGCGCCGCCGCGCTCCGTGATCGGGCGCAACACCATCGACGCGATCCGCTCCGGCGTGGTGTACGGGTACGCGGGCGCCATCGACGCGATCCTCAGGCGCCTCTACGACGAGCTCGGGGAACGGGCCTCGGTGATCGCCACCGGCGGGCTCTCCCATCTGGTGGTGCCCTTCACCGAGGAGCTCTCGGAGGTGGACGACCTGCTCACCCTCACCGGCCTGCGACTGCTGCACGAGAAAAACGTCTGAAAACGGGGGGCCCGCGCGCGCCCGCGCGCGCCCGCGCGGGGCAGCCGTTTTAAGAGGTCATAATCGGAGGATGGCGCAGACGGCGCGGATGGCGCGGACGACATCGACGGCAGCGACGGCGCGGCTGACGGACGCCTGGAGCCTCGGACCCCTGCGGGTGCCGAACCGGGTGCTGCTGGCGCCGCTGGCGGGGATCGGGAACTGGTTCGTGCG
>DATJVV010000057.1:0-5971 GCA_035501635.1 Solirubrobacteraceae bacterium
GCCGGGCGACTTGCCGGGCGACTCGGCGGGCGACGGGCCGGGCGCCTCGACCGGCGACCCGCTCGGACGCTCATCCGTGAGGACCAATCGGGTAGCAGCGGTGAAGGTCACGGGCGTTGGGGCTCGAACTAGAGGCGAAGAGATGGCTGTTACGCTCTCCACGCGCCCTATCAGGAGATCCATTCTCGGGTCTCGCCGGCGGCGCCCACCTCTCATGGAGAAGTTCGTCATCGAAGGCGGTGAGACCCTTTCCGGGACGCTGAGGCCGGCCGGGAACAAGAACGGGGCACTCGCCATCCTCGCCGCGTGTGTCCTCACCGAGGACGAGGTCGTGCTCGACAACGTCCCCCGCATCCGCGACGTGGAGGCGATGCTCGCCATCCTCGACGCCATCGGGGCCCGCGCGGAATGGCGTGGACCCAACGAACTGGTGCTGTGTGCGGCCGCCGTTCACACGGTCGAGATCGACCGTGACCTCGCCGAGCTGCTGAGGGCGTCCTTCCTGCTGGCGGGCCCCATGCTCGCCCGTTTCCACCGTGCCACCATGCCGCCACCCGGTGGGGACGTGATCGGCCGCCGCCGCCTCGATCCTCACCTCGACGCCTTCCGGGCGATGGGTGCGAGCGCCGAGTCCAACGGCCAGATCGTGCTCGACGCCCCCCAGGGGCTGAAGGCCACGGACGTGTTCATGGACGAGCCCTCCGTGATGGCCACCGAGAACGCCCTCATGGCCGCCGCCCTCACGCCCGGCCAGACGGTCATCGGCAACGCCGCCGGAGAGCCCCACGTGCAGGACCTCGCGCGCATGCTCGTGAAGATGGGCGCGGACATCCAGGGCATCGGCTCCAACCTCCTCACCGTGAACGGCTGCGAGCGGTTGCACGGCTGCCATCACGAGGTGGCGCCCGACCACATCGAGATCGGCAGCTTCATCGCCCTCGCGGGAGTCACCGGGGGAGAGCTCCGGGTGAAGGACACCGTGCCCGACGACCTGCGCATGATCCGGTTGGTGTTCGAACGCCTGGGTTTGCGCACCGAGCTCCAGGGCAACGACGTGCTGGTGCCCCCCGGCCAGGACCTGGTGGTGCAGGCGGACGTGGGGGAGTACAAGAGCAAGATCCAGGACGGTCCCTGGCCCGCCTTCCCCGCGGACCTCACCTCCATCGCCGTGGCCCTCGCCACCCAGGCCCAGGGGTCCATCCTGATCCACGAGTGGATGTTCGAGAACCGGCTCATCTTCGCCGACAAGCTCATCCTGATGGGCGCCGACATCGTGATGTGCGATCCCCACCGAGCCATCGTCACCGGCCCCCGCCGCCTGCGTGGCGAGCGCCTGGAGTCCCCGGACATCCGCGCCGGAATGGCCATGCTCCTGGCGGCCCTCTGCGCCCGGGGAACCTCCGAGATCGGAAACGTGCGCCAGATCGACCGAGGCTACGAGCGCATCGACGAGCGCCTGCGGGAGCTCGGCGCGAACATCCAGAGAGTGGCCACCGAGCCCGTACACGCATAATCACGGATCACATGATCCATCCCATCCCGAGCGGCACCCGGGACGTGCTCCCGGACGAGACCCGTGAGCTGCGCGCCATCACCGACTCCCTGCGGGCCGTATTCGAGGGCCACGCCTACGGCGAGGTCCACACGCCCGCCCTGGAGTACGAGTCGGTGCTCGCCCACGCCCACATCAGCGCCACCGCCACCGGCCCCGTGCACCGCGTGTTCGACGAGACCGGTGAGACCCTGGTGCTTCGCTCCGACATGACCGTGCCCGTGGCCCGCCTGGTGGCCACCCGCTATCCCGACGCGCGCGAGCCTCTGCGCTTCTGCTACTTCGCCCACTGCTACCGCGGCGTGCGTCCCCAGTGGAACCAGCCCCGCGAGCTCCTCCAGGCGGGCATCGAGCTCATCGGCTCCCCCGCCCCCGCCGGCACCGCCGAGGCTCTCACCGTGCTCTGCCACTCGCTGGACGCCTGCGGCCTGAAGGACTATCGCGTGGGTCTCGGCGACGCCTCCCTGTACCCCACCCTGATGGACGGTGTCGGCCTCGCGGTCCCCGATCGCGAGCTTCTGCTGGAGGCTCTCGCCAGGCGCGACTTCGTGGAGCTCCGCGCCCGCCTCCACGGCCTGGGTCTCGCCGCCGAGCAATCCGAGCTGCTCCTCTCCCTGCCCCAGCGCCGCGGCGGCACGGAGGTGCTGGAGGTGGCCTCGGGGCCCGCCGTGGAGGCCATCGCGGGCATGCGCCAGGTCTCCGAGCTCCTGTCCCCGGAGGTATCCCGGCGCCTCATCTTCGACCTCGGCCTCGTGCGCTCCATCGGCTACTACACAGGAGCCGTGTT
Organism: Solirubrobacteraceae bacterium; assembly: GCA_035501635.1. Taxonomy (GTDB): domain Bacteria; phylum Actinomycetota; class Thermoleophilia; order Solirubrobacterales; family Solirubrobacteraceae; genus Palsa-744. The sequence continues at coordinate 2,340 of DATJVV010000057.1, forward strand.
CGAGGTCTACGACCCCACCCTCGGCGTGCCCATCGGCGGCGGCGGCCGCTACGACGACCTCCTCTCCCACTTCGGCCTTCCCCGGCCCGCCGTGGGCTTCGCCCTGGACGTGGAACGCCTGCACATCGCCCTCGCCGGCGAGCAGCGCGGCACCGGAGCTCTCGCCCCCGAGCAACCTCACAGGGGGGCCATCGGCCGATGAGCTCCCCCGCCGCCAGCTTCCCCCCCGCCGCCCTCGACGGCCTCACCCTGGCGGTGCCCCGGGGGGCCCTCTTCCGGGAGACCGTGGCCCTCCTGGAGGCCCTCGGGGTGGACACCTCCGAGCTCGCCTCCAACGACCGCAAGCTCCTGTTCGAGGACATCGGCGTCATCACCATGCGCCCCACCGACGTGCCCACCTACGTGGAGGCGGGCGCCGCGGACATCGGCATCACCGGCAAGGACGTGCTGCTGGAGCGAGGTGGCCGGCCATCGCCGGAGCGGGGCGCCAGGGTGGCGGACTACGGCGCGAGGGAGCGAGGGAGACGCCAGTTGTATGAGCTCCTCGATCTCCAATACGGTCGTTGCACGATGGTTTTCGCCACCGCCGACCGCCGCAACCCCCGGGGCGAGGATCCCGCCGCTGAGGCCCTGCGACGCCTGGGCGTGATGCGCGTGGCCACCAAGTACCCCCGCATCGCCGCCCTCCACCTGGAGGAGACCGGCCGCCAGGGCGACATCGTGGAGGTGAAGGGCTCCGTGGAGCTCGCCCCCCTCACCGGTCTCGCGGACGCCATCGTGGACCTCACCGCCACCGGCACCACCCTCCGCGAAAACGGCCTCGTGGTGAAGGAGCACATCGTGGAGTGCACCGCCCGCCTGATCGCCAACCCCGTGGCGTACAAGCTCCGCGCATCCGCCATCGACCGTCTGCTGGAGCGCCTCCCCGCCGCGCTTTCCACGCTCGCCGGATCGCCGAGTCACGGTGGCCGGGATGGCGGCCGGGATGGCGGCCAGGGCGAGGGCGCGGCGGCATCGGAGGCTGGCTGAGAGATGCGCATCGAGCGATTGAGCGCCGCCCAGATCGACGGCTTCGGCACCCTCGACCAGGTGGCGTTGCACCTGCGGGGCTTCCTGAAGGGCTCCGAGAGCGTGCGCGAGGAGGTGCGAGCGATCGTCGCCGAAGTGAAGGATCGGGGCGACAAAGCCCTCGTGGAGTACACCCGCAAACTGGACACCGACGGCAAGGACCCCCGACCGCTGGTGGTGCCCGAGCAGGAGCTCGACGAGGCCCTGAAGAAGCTCGACCTCGACCTGGTGGCGGGCCTGCAGGTGGCCATCGCGAACGTCGCCGAGGTGGCCCAGGCGTCCATCGGGGAGGAGGTGGTGGTGCGTCTGGCCCAGGGACAGCGGGTGCTCATGCGCGAGATCCCCGTGGGCTCCGCCGGTGTGTACGTGCCCGGGGGCCGGGCGCCCTATCCGAGCACCGTGATCATGGGCGTGGTCACCGCCCGGGCCGCCGGGGTGGTGGACGTGTGCGTGTGCTCCCCCCCGGGCGCCACCGGTCAGATCCACCCGGTGATCCTCGCCACCTGCCGGCTGGTGGGCGTGGAGCGGGTGTACAAGATGGGCGGCGCCCAGGCCATCTCCGCGCTCGCCCACGGCACCGAGACCGTGAAGCCCGTGCACGTCATCGTGGGCCCCGGCAACCTCTACGTGCAGGAGGCCAAGCGCCAGCTCTCCGCGGTGGTGGGCATCGACGGCTTCGCCGGCCCCAGCGACCTCACCGTGATCCTCGGCCAGGACGCGTTGGCCAAGGAGGCGGAAGTGGCGGCTCTGGACATGCTCGCCCAGGCTGAGCACGGGGAGGGAAGCATGGTGGTGGCCATCTCCCCGAGCCTCAAGGCGCTGGAGAAGCTCTCCAAGGCCCTGGAGCGCCTGGTCGCCAGGTTCCCCACCGTCGCCGACGCCGTGTGCGTGCTCATCCACGCCTCCGACCCACCCCGGGCGATCGAGCTCGCCAACGCCATCGCCCCCGAGCACCTCCAGCTGATCGGCGAGGACATCGAGGGCCTCTCCCGATCGGTGCGCACCGCCGGCTGCGTGTTCGTGGGCTCCTCCGCGGGAACCGCCTTCGGGGACTACGTGGCGGGCTCCAACCACATCCTCCCCACCGGCGGCTCCGCCCGCTTCGCCTCCACCCTCTCCCCCCGCCACTTCCGCCGGCGCATGGCCGAGGTGAGCCTCGGCCCCGAAGCGGGCGAGACGGTGCGCAAGCTCGCCGCCGCCGCCATCCCCATCGCCCGCGCGGAGGGCTTCGAGGTGCACGCCCAGTCCATGGCCGCCCGCCTGCGGAACAATCCAAGGTCATGACACCAACCCCCGGCCCCACCTCCGATCCAGCCCCCGGGTCGATTCCCACCTCAGCCCCCGGCTCAACCGCCCGCGCCGCCTCCCTGGAGCGCGTTACCGGGGAGACCCACATCCGTCTCTCCCTCGCCCTGGACGGCTCGGGCGCGGGCAGCCGGCGCACGGGCGTGGGCTTTCTCGATCACATGCTCGACCTGCTCGCCCGCCACGGCCACATGGACCTCGAGGTGAACGTGTCCGGAGACCTCCAAACCGGCGCCCACCACACCGCGGAGGACACCGCCATCGTGCTCGGCCAGGCCCTCCACGAGGCCCTCGGCGATCGCGCGGGCATCGTGCGCTACGGCTTCGCCTGCACGCCCATGGACGAGGCTCGCGCTAGCTGCTCCCTGGACGTTTCCGGCCGTCCCTTCACCCTCTACGAGGGCCAGCTCCCGCCCGGCGTAACCGGCGGCTTCGAGCACGAGCTCACGGAGGAGTTCTTCCGCGCCCTCGCCAGCTCCGCCAAGCTCACCCTGCACCTGCGCATCGAAGCGGGCACCAACGCCCACCACATGATGGAGGCCGCCTTCAAGGCCTTCGCCCGCGCCCTCCGCCAGGCGGTGGCCATCGACCCCGCCGAGACCGGCGTGCCCTCCACCAAGGGCACCCTCACCGCATGACCCCCGTAATCGGGTTGGTGGACTACGGCATGGGCAACCGCCGTTCCGCCGAGAAGGCCCTCCAGCACGTGGGCGCCCGGGTGATCCTCAGCGATGATCCCGAGGCGCTCTCCCGGGCCGACGGCCTCGTGCTCCCCGGCGTAGGCGCCTTTCCCGCGGGCATGACCGCCATCCGCGCGCGCAACCTGGACGAGCTCCTCATCGAGCGCGCCCGCGCGGGAGTGCCCCTGCTGGGCCTCTGCCTGGGCATGCAGCTCCTGTTCGAGTCCTCCGAGGAGCACGTCGGCGCGCACGGCCTGGGCCTGCTGGAGGGCACCGTCCGCCGCCTGCGGGCCCCCGGCCTGAAGCTCCCCCACATCGGCTGGAGCGAGGTGCGCTGGCGCCGGCAGAACCCTCTCGCGGGCGACCTCCCGGACCCCATCTACCTCTACCACGTGCACTCCTACGCCCCCGTGCCCGCCCACGAGCGCACCATCCTCGCCACCGCCACCTACGGCCGGCCGTTCGCGGCCATCGTGGGCGAGCACAACGTGTACGGCACCCAGTCCCATCCCGAGAAGTCCTCCTCCCACGGCCTCGCCCTGCTGAAGAACTTCACCCGCCTCTGCGCCGCCCTCGCCC
>DATJVV010000058.1:0-3187 GCA_035501635.1 Solirubrobacteraceae bacterium
GAGGCACGCGGTGATGCCGGTCCTCCGTGCGATCTCGAGCATCAGCGGCAGATCGCGCAGCAGCAGCGGTGACTTCGTCAGCACCGAGCAGGGGTTCTCTGCGTCGCGCAGCGCCGCCCAGATCCCCTCCATCAGCCGGTAGCGGCTCTCGACCCACTGGTAGGGGTCGGTGTTCGTGCCCAGCGCCACGTGCTCGCGTTTCCAGGAGCGGCGCGCGAGCTCTGCGCGCAGCACCTCCGGCGCGTTCACCTTCACCACGATCTCCCGCTCGAAGTCCCGCCCCGCGTCGAAGTCCAGGTAGCGGTGGGTGGGGCGAGCAAAGCAAAAAATGCAAGCATGACTGCAACCCCGATACGGGTTCACGCTCCAGCGAAACGGCATGCGCGAGCGTGCTGGCACACGGTTCAGGACCGATCGGGCGCGGACCTCGTAGAAGCGCGTCTCGAGCGCCTCGGGCGCGTCGAAGCGGCGCACCACCGCCTCGTCCCGGTAGCCGGGCAGCCGACGCTGCTCCTCCTCGGCGATCGTCAAGTTCGACCAGCGCACGAACACATGTTCGCATACCGTCCGGCGGACTCGCCGCGTGAGGAAACCTTCGAAATGGATGGCCCGCGCGGGCGCGCGCACGCGCGCGCGGGCCCCCCAAATGGAAAGACCTAACAGCGGCCCGGCAGATCTCCCTCGAGCACCTCGGGACGGTTGTGGCCGGGCAGCTCGGTGGCCACGGCGCCCGGCTCGATCAGGCTCATGCCGGGATCGGCGCGCCCATCAGCGCGGCCACCGTGCCCGCGGCGCCGGCGAGCAGCAGCGTGCGCACCACCCCCCAGCGCAGGCCCAGCAGCGCCACGCCCGCGGCCGCCAGCAGCGGGTACTGCCACGTCTCGGAGATCGCCCCCGCCAGCGGGATCGCCGAGCCGAGGATCGCCCCCGCCGCCGCCGGCGCGGCGCCCGCCAGGAAGGCCCCCATGCGCGGATTCGCCGCGAGGCGATCGAAGTGGGAGGCGCCGAGCAGCACGAAGGCGAAGGACGGCGAGAAAGCCACCAGCGCCGCCAGCAGCGCGCCGGGCACGCCCGCCGCCGCGTAGCCCACAGCGGCCACCGTCTGGGTCACGGGACCGGGCGTCACCTGCCCGAGCGCCACCGCGTCGAGGAACCGCGAATGGCTCATCCAGTGGTACACGCTCACCGCGTCCCCCTGCATCAGGGGAACGATCACGAAACCGCCGCCGAACGCCAGCGCCCCCACCTTGAACGCCGTCCAGGCGAGATCCCCGATCCCGCCCATCGCCGCCGCGCCGAGCAGGAGAGCCGGCCAGGCGTGCAGCCGCAGCTCCCCTCCTCCGGTGGCGCCCGCCAGGCCGCGCAACGCCAGCTCCAGCAGGCCGCACCCCAGCAGCACGAGCACCAGCCAGGGTCCGGTGAGCGCCGCCGCCGCGCCCGTGAGCAGGGCGTAGAGCAGCGTGCGCGCCCGCGCCGCCGGTTGCGTTCGCCGCCAGATCGGCGCCATCAGCGTGAGGCCCGCCCGCAGCGCCACGGCCGCCACCGCCGCGCCCGCGCCCAGCCCCGCCCCGCGCAGCCACGCCGGTGGCGAGCCGGCGAGGAAGAGCGCCGACAGGCCGACGATCGCCACGAGCCCGGGCGCGATGAACGCGAGTCCGCCCGCGAGCGCGCCCCGCCCGCCCCGCAGCCTCCAGGCGCAGTAGATCGCCAGCTGCGTCGAGGCCGGCCCGGGCAGCAGGTTGGTGGCGGCGATCGCCTGCTCGAACTGACTCGCCGCCAGCCAGCGCCGGTCCTCCACCACGAGCTTCCGCAGCAGCGCCACGTGCGCCGGCGGCCCGCCGAAGCCCACGCAGCCGATCCTCCCCCATTCCCTCGCGATCTCACCGAGCGGTGGCCCCTCGACGCCGGGCCGTGGGGCGGGATCGGTGCTCGGCGAAGCCATCGCCGGGGAGGCTATGGCACGAATGCGACCGGCCGGGGCGCTCCAGGCCAGCCTCCCCACGCGCTCGGCGTCCGCACAACGTCCAGGAAAGGCGTGGCGGCGTCAGCGAAGGGGCAAGAAAGCCGACAAGAAGTGTGCTTCGAGGAGGGCCGGGGGCCGTGACGTCGAACGAGACCGACGATCCACCCTCCCAGAAGAATGGTTGACAACGCAACTATCGCGACGTATAATTCCGACCACAAGCATCGGATTAGAAGGACTAACATGGCAGACACACCCCGCAACACCAATCGAGCAGGAGCCGCGGCGCCCACCGCGAGCGGCGTCACCGTGGACGCCTTCATCCCCGAGTCCGTGGACCAGCTGCTCGCGCACTCGCGCCGCTATCCCCTGCTCACCCCCGCCCAGGAGATCGAACTGGCGCAGAAGATCGAGCGCGGAGACCTTCACGCGAAGGAACTGCTCGTGAACTCCAACCTGCGCCTGGTGGCCTCCAACGCGCGGCGCTACCAGAACCAGGGCCTCCCCCTCGCGGACCTCGTGCAGGAGGGCATGCTCGGCCTCATCAGGGCGGCCGAGAAGTTCGACTGGCGCAAGGGCTTTCGCTTCTCCACCTACGCCACCCTCTGGATCCGCCAGGCCATCCAGCGCGGCCTGGAGAACTCCGGGCGCACCATCCGCCTGCCCGTGCATGTGGCCCAGCGCTCGCGCAAGGTGGGCCGCGTGGAGCGCGAGCTCTCCGTGCGCCTCGGACGGGAGCCCACGATCGAGGAGCTCGCCGCCGAGACCGGCCTGGACATCGAGCAGATCGAGGAGGTCCGCCACCAGCGCGCCGCCCTCGTGAGCCTCGACCAGCAGGTCGGCGAGGACGGCGACACCGCCCTGGGCGACCTGCTCCCCTCCGACGTGGAGGCTCCCGAGGAGACCGCCTGGGACAACGAGCGCGAGCGCATCGTCCACGAGGCCATCGCCCAGCTGCCCGAAACCGAGCGCAAGGTCCTCACCCTGCGCTTCGGCACCGGCCGCGAGGAGCCACAGACCCTCACCGCGATCGGCAAGCGCCTCGGCTTCTCCGCCGAGCGCGCCTCCCAGCTCGAGCAGCGCGCCCTCAAGAAGCTCGCCGAGTCGCCGGAGATGGCGGCCCTGCGCGAGGCCGCCTGACGGTCGTCTAGTCTGGGCCTTCGCCGGCAGTTCAAACAGCGGAGGTGAGCTGATGAGCGAGGTCCAGACGAAGACGCTCTGGGA
>DATJVV010000059.1:0-2800 GCA_035501635.1 Solirubrobacteraceae bacterium
TCTCGCTGCCCCAGATCTCCACCGTGGCCCGGCGCACGGCGCTCAGCGCGGCCGGGATCTCCATCGCCGCCCTCGTGGTGGGCGTGGTGGCCAGCTACCCGCTGGCCGGACTGGGCGTGTGCCTGGGGCTGTCGATGGCGATGGTGAACTTCCGCCTCATCTCACGGGCCACCGTCAAGGCGGCGTCGTCGGGCCGCGAGCACACCCGCCGCCCGCTGGCCATGAACACGTTGGGACGGCTGGGCGTCATCAGCGTCATCGCCCTGGGCATCACCTTCGTGGAGGAGCAGCTCGGCTTCGGCATCCTGGTGGGGCTGGCCCTCTTCCAGTTCACGCTGCTCGGCAACGTCGTCGTCGCCATGCTGCGCAACCCGCTCATGGGTGACACCACCATGGGGACGCCCCTGGACGACACCGAGGACGACCAGTGATCGGCGCCGCCCATCTCCTTGCGGCCAACATCAACGTCGGCACCCACGTGCAGCGCGACGGCCTCGACCTCGACACCATCTGGTCGACCGCGGCGGCGATGGTCGTCGTCATGGGCATGGGCCTGTACCTGCGGTCCCGGGCCACGAGCGGCGTGCCGGGCAAGCTCCAGCTGGCGTGGGAGATGGGCATCCAGGCGGTCCGCCAGCAGGTCGAGGGGACCATCGGGGAACGCGGTGCGGCCGTCGTGCCCCTGGCGGTGGCGCTGTTCGCCTTCATCCTCGTCGCCGACTGGTTCTCGGTGCTCGGCATCGGCTCCGAGATCGAATGGGTCGGGCCCCCCACGAGCGACATCAACGTCACGCTGGCACTGGCGCTGATCGTGATCATCCCCGTGCACATCGCATCGGTGCGGGCCCGGGGCATCGGCGGGTACATCCGCCACTACGTGGGCCAGCCCTTCCCCAAGGCGCTGTTCCCGGTGAACATCTTCATCAACCTCGTCGAGGAGATCGCCAAGCCGCTCACGCTGGCGCTCCGGCTCTTCGGCAACCTCCTGTCGGGCGGCCTCATGCTGGCGCTCATCGCCGCCCTCGGCGTGTGGACCATCGCGCACGTGCCCATCGGCGATGTGGCCACGATCATCCTGAACCCTGTGTGGAAGGTGTTCGACCTCCTCATCGGGGCCATTCAGGCCTTCATCTTCGCCCTCCTCACGATCCTCTACTTCGACACCGCCATGAGCGAGGCGCATTAGCAACTGTTCCTGCAGGCATCCATTCGCACCGATTCCCAACGACAGACACAAAGGAGCTTCACCAATGGCAGATACTGGGCTCGACCACGCGATCAGCCTCGCCGGCGCCATGGTCGGCGGCGGGTTGCTGATGGGGGGCGGAGCCGTGGGCGCCGCCATCGGCGACGGCCTCGCCGGCAGTCAGACGATCGCCGGCGTCGCGCGTCAACCGGAGGCACAGGGGCGGCTCTTCACCATCATGTTCCTGACGGTGGGCCTGGTGGAGGCCATGTACTTCATCAACCTGGCGTTCACCGCGCTGTTCGTGTTCTCGCTCTACAAGAAGGGCGGGCCGTGATCGCCGGCATGGCGGTCGTCACCCACCGGACGCGGCACCCGAAGCACCTCCGTCCCGAACTGACTCCCGAGGCTGGCCAGACATGATCGCGAGCAGCAATTTCCTCGTCCCCAACGCGACCCTCATCGTGGAGGTGGTCGCCTTCCTGATCGTCCTGGGCTTCCTGGGGCGCTACGTCCTGCCCGTGCTCAACAAGCAGCTGGGCGAGCGCCAGGACCAGATCCAGTCCGCGCTCGAGGCCGCCGACGCGGCCCGGCGCGAGGCGGCCGCCGCCGCCGCCCAGAACCAGGCCACCCTGGACGAGGCCCGGCGCGAAGCACGCGACATCATCACCCAGGCCAACAAGGCGGCCGAGCGCATCGCGACACAGGCCGAGGAGCGAGGCCGCCAGGAGTACGACCGCCTGGTGGGCGCAGCCGAGGCCGAGATCCGCGCCGCGCGCCAGCGCGCCGTCGACGACGTGAGCGCCAAGGTGAGCGGGCTGGTCATGTCGGTGGCCCGCCAGGTGGTGGGCCGCGAGGTCGACGCCCAGGCGCATCGCGCCCTCATCGATGAAGCCGTGGCCACGCTCCGTGCCTCCGAGGCGACGTCCACGCCCGCCGGCGGCTCGGCCGGCGCGTCGAGCTGACGGCGCCGGGATCGCGCCGGCGCGAGAGAGACAGCGACCGTGCACCAGCTGCTCAAGGGCTACGCCATGGCCGTCCTGGCTGACGCCCGCCAGGCGCCAGGGGAGCGCGACGTGGCCGAGGACCTCAACGCCGTGGCGCACCTCGTGTCCCGGACGAGCTCCCTCGCCACCGCGCTGACGGACTTCGGCATCCCGACCTCGTCCCGCCAGGGGGTCCTCCGGGACCTCCTCACCTCACGCATCGACCAGCGGGCCCTGCGCATCGTGCTGCGGGCCATCGAGACCGAGCGCCTCGACGAGCTCCCCACCGTGCTGCACGAGCTCTTCGAGCTGGCCCAGCACGTGCGCGACCTGCCGCCGGAGTCTCTGCGGGCCCAGGAGCCCATCGTGAGCCGCACGGCGTGGCGTGACTACGTGGCGGGCTATGCCGATGCCGTCTTCGAGGACGTTCCCCAAACCGCGACGCTCGAGGACATCGAGGACGAGCTCTTCCGCTTCGCCCGCGTGGTCGAGGCGAGCCCGGCGCTGGGCAGCGCCCTGTCCGACGGCGCCGCGCCCCTCGAGAGCAGGGAGCGCATCCTGGGTGACCTGCTCGGGGCGAAGGTCCACCCGGCCACCCTGCGCCTGGCCCGGTTGACCCTCCAAGGGC
>DATJVV010000060.1:0-2104 GCA_035501635.1 Solirubrobacteraceae bacterium
TGGAAGATCACAATCACCAGCACCGCGCAGAACAGCACCGGCAGGCCGAGGTTGGCGTAGGCCACCGCGAGGATCGCCGTCAGCGCGCCCGCGGCGATCTGGCCCGGGAGCATCGGCACGAACAGGTCACGCACCTGCCCCAGCAGGCCGCGGTTCTCGGTGATGCGGTTGTCCAGGGCGATCACGCTGAAGTTGAGCGCGTTGGTGATCATGAACACGCCGAACACAACCAGGCCGAACGTGACGCTCTGGGCCAGCTGGTTCTCGGGATCGTGCACGTTGCCGATCAGATGCTGCACCAGCAGGCCGCCGATCAGCGGGAACACCGCGAAGGCGGTCAGATTGGTGAGCCACGCCGTGACCGGCAGCTTGCGCCCCACCGAGATGAAGGTGGCCGCCGCGAGCGCCACCGCAACCGCCGGCGCGGGGCCGAGCAGGCTCATCGCGAGCACCTGCGCCACGAACCCGGCGGAGAGGTGCTGGCCTCGGATCGTGAACACCAGTCGCTGTCCCCCCAGCGAGAGGGCCAGCAGCAGCGCCACCAGCAGCAGCGGCCGCCATTCTTCGGGCGAGGAGATCAACGCCGCGGCGCCGAGGGCGCTCGCGAGCACCAGCGCCTCGGCGACGCAGAAGATGCGGATGGTCGACCTGTTGGAGATCATCGAGCCCTGTCGTACTTAACGGCCGTTGACGCGTCGTCCTTAAGGTGCCCGCCTGGCACTGGACGCTCGATCAGCGACTGGTCTGCAGCGATTCGCTCGCCGCGGACGCCACTTCGGCGGGCACGAGCTCCGCCACGGGCGACTCCTCGCCCTGCTCGCGGTCGACCATGGCGATCCCGAGGCCGAGACGCAGGAACGCGATCGTGCTCAGCGAGGCTCCCACCCCCGCCACCAGGAAGGCGTCGCGGGGCGTGCTCAGGCTCGTGATCGCGCTGCCCAGCACGAAGCCCAGCGCCGGGCAGATCGCGCCGAGCGATTCCACCGCCCCCATCAGCCGACCGTGCAGGCGGGGTGGTGTGAGCCGCTGCACGGCGCTGATCAGCGCCGCCCACTGCACCCCGTTGCCCACACCCCCGATCAGCCCCGCCAGGCAGGCGATGGCCAGCGTGGGCGCCACCGCCCAGCCGAGATAGGCAACCCCCACCGCGAGCGTGGAGGCGCCCAGCAGCACCCCCAGGGAACGCTCCACCGAGCGCGCGAACACGACGCTGCCGATCGCCACGCCGAGGCCCCAGACGCCGAGCAGCACGCCGTAGCCACCGTCGCCCGCGTGCAGCGAGAGCTTCGCGTAGGCCACCTCGATGGGAGGCGAGAACTCGAAGAACACGAGCGCCACCGCCTCCACGAGCAGCAGTGTGCGCAGCACCCGCGCGCTGTTGATGTACTCCCACGCCGCCCGCATGCGCGCGGCCACCGAGCTGGTCTCCGTGTCCTCCACGTGGGGCGCGAGATCCAGCAGCATGAAGCCGCAGATCAGGAACGACACGAGGTCCACCGCGAGCGCCGCCGGCGCTCCGAACGCGGGCACCATCAGCCCCGCGAGCGCCGGGCCGAGCGTGAAGGTGAGCGCGAAGCCGATGTTCAGGGCCGCGTTGGCTCTGCGCTCGGCCTCCACCGCGGCGGCCTCGAGATCCGCCGCGGGGTCGCGTGGCGAATGGTCGGAGATCGCAGCGGAGGAGCGGCTCCCGGCGGAGGACTCGCCCCCGGCAGGACCCGCGTGAGCGGCGTGCGCCCACACCCTGGCCTCGCGCGCCGCGGCCGCTCGCAGTAGCGCGCTGGCGGCCAGCGCGGCGGTGCCGTCGAGGATCACCAGGAAGAGGATCGCCGGCAGCGAGAAGTGCCACAGCAGCAGCGCCACCAGACCGCCGCTGGTGGCGGCCTCGAAGAAGTACAGCGCGCTCAGCTCCCCCCGTCGCGCCGAGGCCTCCACGCGCGCCACCAGCGCCGGCACGAGGAACGCCGGCAGCACCTGTCCCGCGAGCAGCAGCGCCGCCACCGCGAGGGCGTCGTGGGTCTGGTCGAACACCGCCACCGAGAGGGCGATGAAGCCGAACCAGGTGCCCAGCCGGTTGATCGTGTAGGCGGCGACGATCCGTCGCAGC
>DATJVV010000061.1:0-4444 GCA_035501635.1 Solirubrobacteraceae bacterium
CCCAATCCGTCTGTATGGTCGCGGGATTGGAGTTGACCAGGACGACCTCTATCCCTTCCTCCCGCAGCGCCTTGCACGCCTGCGAGCCGGAATAGTCGAACTCGGCGGCCTGGCCGATGACGATGGGGCCCGACCCGAGGATGAGGATCTTGCGGATGTCCTCCCGTCTAGGCATGGGCCCCGCCTTCCGCCGCGGGCCTCTCCCCCACCGCCACGTCGCCGTTCGCCGGCGGCACGCTCCTCACGAGGCCTCCGCGATGCGCTCGAGAAAGCGGTCGAAGAGGTAGACGCTGTCGTGGGGGCCGGGGCCGGCCTCGGGGTGGTATTGGACGGTGCCGCCGGGCACGTCGAGCAGCTCGAGGCCCTCGACGGTGCGGTCGTAGAGGTTCACGTGGGAGAGCTGGGCCTCGCCGAAGTCGGTCCGCCAGCGCACCGGGCGGTCCTCCTCGATGGTGCGGGCGCCGCCGGGGCCGAGGGCGGCGAAGCCGTGGTTCTGGGAGGTGATCTCGATGCGGCCGGTGTGGAGGTCCTTGACGGGGTGGTTGGCGCCGCGGTGGCCGAAGGGGAGCTTGAAGGTGTGCAGGCCCACGGCGCGGCAGAGCAGCTGATGGCCCAGGCAGATGCCCCACACGGGCTTGACGCCCACGAGCTCGCGCACGGTGGCGACGATGTGATCGAGGGCGGCGGGGTCGCCGGGGCCGTTGGAGAGGAAGATCGCGTCGGGGTTCTCGGCGAGGAGCTCGGCGGGGGAGCTGGTGCAGGGATGCAGGGTGAGGTGGGCGCCGCGGGCGAGGAGCTCGCGGACCATCGAGGTCTTGATGCCGGTGTCGAGCACGGCGATGTGGGGTCCTCTCCCCCGCTCTCCGTGGCGGGTGACCTCGCGGGGGGTGACCTGGCCGGCGAGGTCCTGGCCGGCCATGGGGGGCTCGGCGGCGATCAGGGCGCGGGCGTCGGCCTGCGGGAGGGAGCCCGGGAAGAGGCCGCCGCGCATGGCGCCCTCGCGGCGGATGTGGACCACCAGGGCGCGGGTGTCCACGCCGGTGATGGCGGGAACGCCGCAGTCGGCGAGCCAGCTCAGCCAGCCGGACTCCGCGCCGGGTGAGTCCTCGCGGTCGCAGGCCTCGCGCATGATGGCGGCGCGGGCCCACACGCGCTCGGACTCCATGGCCTGGGCGGAGACGCCGTAGTTGCCGATGTGGGGGTAGGTGAAGGCGATGAGCTGGCCGGCGAAGGAGGGATCGGTCATCGATTCCTGGTAGCCGCTCATGCCGGTGGTGAACACCACCTCGCCCACCGCGTGGCCGGGAGCGCCGCGGGCGAGGCCGTCGAAGCGGGTGCCGTCCTCGAGCAGGACGTATGCGCCGGGCTCGCTCACCGGCCCTCCTTCAAGCCGTTCACAGGATGAGCTTCTGGACGGTCTTGAACTCCGGGGTGCCGGCGCGCTTCAGCAGCTCGAAGAGGGCGGCCTCCACGGTGGTGACGACGGCGCCGGCGCGCTCCAGGCGCTGCAGGGCGCGCTCGTGGTCGATCTGATGGCGGGAGCCCACGGCGTCGGCGGGGACGTGCACCTGAACGCCGCGGTCGAGCAGGTCGTGGACGGTCTGGCTGACGCAGACGTGGGTCTCGATGCCGCACACGATGGCCTGCTCGCGGCCCTGAAGCTCGAAGCCCTCGGCGCGGGCGGCGGAGAAGACGGTCTTCTCGATCGGGCGCTCGTCCTCGAGGCCGACCTCGGGGGCGGTGGCGCCGAGGCCCCTGGGGTACTGCTCGCTGACGATGCGGGGCAGGCCGAGGGTGCGGGCGCCGCGCAGCAGCTTGGCGGTGGCGAGGGCGACGGCCTGGAAGGAGGCGTAGGGGCGAAAGCCCTCCTGCACGTCGATCACCACCAGCGCCGCGCGCTCGCGCTCGAGCAGGCTCACGGCGTTTGCTCCCCGGAGGCGAATCCTGGACACGGGCTCATGCGGCGACCACCGAGAAGACGCGCTCGCGGTAGACGACGGCGCCGGCGGCGAGGGTGAGGAGCACGCGGCCGTGCATGGGGCGGCCGGCGAAGCAGCAGCTCTCCGAGCGGCTCTCCCAGCCGCGCTCGCCGGCGACGAGCTCGGCGTGGAGGTCCACGAGGGTGAGGTTGGCGGGCTCGCCCACAGCGATGGCGAAGGTGGGCAGCTCATAGAGGGCAGCGCCGGCGGTCATGCGGCGCACGAGCGTGGCGAGGTCCAGCAGGCCGGGCAGCACGAGGCCGGTGTAGAGGGCGGGGAAGGCGGTCTCCAGGCCGGTGGTGCCCATGGGGGCCTGCTCGAAGGGAACCTCCTTCTCCTCGCGGGCGTGGGGGGCGTGGTCGGTGGCGACGCAGTCGATGACGCCGGAGCGCAGGCCCTCGATCAGCGCCAGGCGATCGTCCTCGGAGGCGAGGGGCGGGTTCATCTTCATGCGGGTGTCGAGGTCGCGGACGTGCTCGTCGGTGAGCAGCAGGTGGTGGGGGGTGACCTCGCCGCTGACGCGGGCGCCGGCGTGCTTGGCGCGCGCGAGGGCCTGCACGGAGGCGGCGCAGGAGAGGTGCTGGAAGTGCACGCGGGCGTTCTCGTAGGCGGCGAGCTCGGCGTCGCGGGCGACCATCGTGGACTCGCTGACGCTGGGGATGCCGGCGACGCCCAGGGCGGCGCTGACGGGACCCTCGCGCATGCAGCCGTGGCGGGAGAGGGTGGGGTCCTCCTCGTGCAGGGCGATCACGCCGCCGCAGAGGCGCTGGTATTGAAGGGCCTTGCGCAGGGTGCCGGCGTCGGCGACGGGACGGCCGTCGTCGGTGAAGCCGAGGGCTCCGGCCTCGCGCAGCTGAGCCATCTCGGTGAGCTCCCGCCCCGCCAGGCCGCGGGTGATGGCCGCGAGGAAGCCGACCGGCACCACCGCCTCGCGGGAGGCGACGTCGCGCAGGGAGCCGAGCAGCGCGGGGGTGTCGATCACGGGGTCGGTGTTGGGCATCGCGATCACCCCGGCGAAGCCTCCGGCGGCGGCGGCGCGGGTGCCGGAGTGGAGGTCCTCCTTGTGCTCCTGGCCGGGGGTGCGCAGGTGCACGTGGGGGTCGAAGAAGGCGGGCAGCAGGCGGCGGCCCTCGCCGTCGATCGCCTCTCCCCCATCGGGCTCGGCGAGCGTGCCGGGCGCGGCCAGCTCGACGATCTCGCCGGCGCGCACGAGCACGTCGCGGCGTTCGTCCAGGCCCGCGGCGGGGTCGAAGGCGTGGACGTCGCGCAGCAGCAGCTCGGCGGGCGGATGGGGCCCGTGGACGAGATCGCGGGCGGCCATCACGCCAGCTGGGGCTCGGGGACGGGGCCGTCGATGGGCGCGCGGGCGGCGTGGCGGCCGGCGAGGAGCTCGTAGAGGACGGCCATGCGCACCACCACGCCGGCCTCCACCTGGGCGGCGATGAGCGCCTGGGGGGAGTCCACGGCCTCGCCGGAGAGCTCCACGCCGCGATTGACGGGGCCGGGGTGCATGAGCACCTGGCGGGGGGAGAGGCGCCGGCCGTTGATCTGATACCAGGCGGCGTACTCGCGCAGGGAGGGGATCCAGGCCTCGCGCATGCGCTCGCGCTGCATGCGCAGGGCGTAGACCACGTCGGCGGAGGGGAGGTCATCGAGGGTGTGGCTGACCTCGCAGCCCAGCGCCTCGATTTCGCGGGGGATGAGGGTGGGGGGTCCGGCGAGGGTGACCTTGGCGCCCATGCGCTGGAAGGCGATGATGTTCGAGCGGGCGACGCGGGAGTGGGCGACGTCGCCGACGATCCAGATGGAGAGGCCGTCGATGGCGCCCAGGCGCCGGCGCAGGGTGTAGACGTCCAGGAGCGCCTGGGTGGGGTGCTCGTGCTTGCCGTCGCCGGCGTTGACGATGGCGGCGTTGCACCAGCGGGAGACGAGCTCGGCGGCGCCCGCCCATGGGGTGCGGATGACGATGGCGTCGGGCCTGTGGGCACAGAGGGTGAGGACGGTGTCCTTCAGGGACTCCCCCTTCTCGACGCTGGAGCCGCTGGCGGCGAAGTTGACGACGTCGGCGGAGAGGCGCTTGGCGGCGAGCTCGAAGGAGGAGCGGGTGCGGGTGGAGGCCTCGTAGAAGAGGTTCAGCACCATGCGCCCGCGCAGGGCGGGCACCTTCTTGATGTCCCTGTCGGACACCTCCGCGAAGCGGGCGGCCTGGGAGACGATGCGCTCGATCGCCTGGCGGTCGAGGTCCTCCACGGAGAGGAGATGGTTCATGCGCTCGCCTCCATCCTCATGCGTGGGCCTCGATCCTCATGCTCCGGCCCGCACCAGGGTGGAGGGGGCGATGGCGACCTCGTCCAGGCCGTCGAGCTCGGCCAGACGCACGTGGACGTGCTCGTGGCGGGAGGTGGGGAGGTTCTTGCCGACGTAGTCGGGGCGGATGGGCAACTCGCGGTGGCCGCGGTCGGCGA
>DATJVV010000062.1:0-5590 GCA_035501635.1 Solirubrobacteraceae bacterium
GCCGTGACCCCAGGGCTCGTTGCCGGCCTCGAAGAGCACCTGGGCGCCCGGATAGGCGGCGAGCACTTCCCGGGCGGAGGCCACAAAGCCTTCCACGTAGCTTCTCGCCGCCGCGCCCGTGGGCAGGCAATCCTGCCCCCAGCCGCATCCCTGATAGCCGGGGTACTCGATCGTGATGTCGGGGATCATCCCGTTGCTCATGTCCGCCGCCAGCGCTTCCCCGCCGGCGGTGAGGCGGCCGCGTTCGCGCAGCCGCTCCCCCGCCTGCCACTCGATCGACCCGCTGCGATCGTAGGCCACGCCCATTTCCACGAACGTGTCCACCGGCCCCAGGTAGGTGTACCCGTTGCCGTTGAGCCCCAGCCACGGCGCCCGGGGCGGGGGGTCGTAGGCGAACTGGTCGGTGGGCGTGACCGGCGAGCTGGCGCCCGCCTGGATCACCCGCACGTCAACCGTGCCCGTCCCCGGGGGGCTGGTGGCCACGATGACCCCGCCCGAGCGCACCGCCACCCGCCTGGCCGCCGTCTCGCCGAACTGCACGCTCGCCCCCGCCTGAAAGCCGCCGCCCGCGATCGTCACCGCGGTTCCGCCCGCGCCGGGACCGTTGTTGGGCGAGATCGCGCTCACGGTCGGTCCGCTCGCGCCGCCTGCCTCCGTGGCGCCGTCGAGCAACCCCACGGCGAGGGCCATCGCCGTCAGCGCCGCCCAGACGCCGCGTGTCGCCGTTGCCCCGGCCGCGAAACCGAACCCCCTTCGCGCCATGCCAGCCACGGTACTCGCCGGTCGCATCGGAGGTCGCGGTTGACGCCCGTCTAGGGCTCCGTCGCCGCGATCATGCCCGCCGCCACCGTCTCGTTGGTGGCCTCGTCGAGCAGGATGAAGCTGCCGGTGCGCCGGTTGCTCGCGTAGGGGTCGAACACCAGCGGCGCGCTCGTGCGCAGCCGCACCCGCCCGATGTCGTTGAGCGCGAGCTCCGCCGGCGGCTCGGGGTGGCGCTCGAGGGTGTGCACGTCCACCACGTCGCGCAGCTCGTCCACGATCGCCCGCGCGCTGTTGCTGGTGTGCTTGATCAGATACCGCCCTCCCGGCCGGGTGGGCCGCTCGCTCATCCAGCAGAGGTCCGCTTCGAGCTCCCGCGCCACCGTGGGCGCCCGCTCGCCCGCGCAGATCATGCTGCCCCGCGACACGTCCAGCTGATCGGCCAGGCGCAACGTCACCGACATCGGCGCCTGCGCCTCGGCGAGCTCGCCCTCGTAGGTGTCGATCGCCGCGATCCTCGTGCGCTCCCCGCCCGGCAGCACCGTCACCTCCTCGCCCGCCCGCAGCGCCCCGCTCGCGATCTGTCCCGCATACCCCCGGTAGTCGCGGTGGTCCTCCCCGCCCGCGTCCCCGCCCGGCCGGATCACCCACTGCACCGCCAGCCGCGCCGGCCGCTCGTGGGGATGGTCGTAGGCCACCTCCACCTCCTCCAGCAGCTCCAGCAGCGTGGGCCCCTCATACCAGGCCATCCGCTGTGAGCCCGCCACCACGTTGTCTCCCTCCAGCGCCGAGATCGGGATGTACACGATGTCCCGCGCCCGCGCCCGCTCTCCCCGCGTGGCGTTCAGCTGCTGGGCGAACCCCTGGAACTCCCGCGCGATCTCGTCGAAGCGCTCCTGGGAGTAGTCCACGAGGTCCATCTTGTTGATCGCCACCACCAGGTGGGGGATACCCAGCAGGGCGCTGATGAAAGCATGTCGCTTCGACTGCTCCAGCACCCCCTTGCGCGCGTCCAGCAGGATCACCGACAGGTCCGCCGTGGAGGCCCCCGTCACCATGTTCCGCGTGTACTGCTGGTGCCCGGGGCAGTCCGCGATGATGAACCGCCGCCTCTCCGTGGCGAAGTACCGGTACGCCACGTCGATCGTGATCCCCTGCTCGCGCTCCGCCCGCAGCCCGTCCGTGAGCAGCGCCAGATCCAGCGTTCCCGCCCCGCCCCGCCGCACGCTCGCCGCCGCCACGTGCTCCAGCTGGTCCTCGAACACCTGCTTGCTGTCGAACAGCAGCCGCCCGATCAAGGTGCTCTTGCCGTCGTCCACCGACCCCGCGGTGGTGAATCTGAGGAGGTCCAAAGTCATCGTGGAAAACGTGGTCGTGAGAAGCGGCCGAAGGCCGCGGTCAAGGGCGGCCGGAGGAAGCCCTTCAAATCAAAGGATGCGGCAGGATGCCGCATCTCAGAAATACCCAGCCTTCTTGCGGTCCTCCATGGCGGCCTCGGTGACGCGGTCGTCGGCGCGGGTCTCGCCGCGCTCGGTGATGCGGGTGGCGGCGATCTCGGTGACCACCTCCCGCAGGGTCGCCGCCTCCGAGCGCACGCCGCCGGTGCAGCTCATGTCGCCCACGGTGCGGTAGCGCACGGTCTCGCTGAACACCTCCTCGCCCGCGAGCAGTTCCACGCCCTCGCGGTGCGCGTAGAGCATGCCGTCGCGCTCGAACACCTCGCGGCGGTGGGCGAAGTAGATCGAGGGCACCTCCAGCTCCTCCTGGTCGATGTACTCCCACACGTCCAGCTCGGTCCAGTTGGAGAGGGGGAACACCCGCACGTGCTCGCCCCGGTGGATGCGTCCGTTGTAGAGGTTCCACAGCTCCGGCCGCTGGTTCTTGGGGTCCCACTGGCCGAACTCGTCGCGGAAGGAGAAGATCCGCTCCTTCGCCCGCGCCCGCTCCTCGTCGCGGCGGGCGCCCCCGAAGGCGGCGTCGAAGTCGTGCTCGGCGATCGCGTCCAGCAGGGTGACCGTCTGCAGGCGGTTGCGCGAGGCCCGCGGCCCCGTCTCCTCCACGGCGCGGCCCCGGTCGATGGAGTCCTGCACGCTCGCCACGATCAGCCGCTCCCCGAGCTCCCCCGCGCGGCGGTCCCGGAACTCGATCACCTCGGGGAAGTTGTGGCCGGTGTCCACGTGCATCAGCGGGAACGGGAAGGGCGCGGGCCGGAACGCCTTCTCGGCCAATCGCAGCAGCACGATCGAGTCCTTGCCGCCGCTGAACAGCAGCACCGGCCGCTCGAATTCCGCGGCCACCTCCCGCATCACGTGAATCGCCTCGCTCTCCAGCGCCCGCAGGTGGGAGAGCTGTGGACGGGTGGAGGTGCTCATCTCGCCGATCCCGCCCGGCTATGCGCTCTCATGGAGTCCGCACTCCGTCTTGGCTGTTCCCGCCCAACGCCCCTCGCGGCCGGAGCCGGGCCGGGTGCAGGGGGCGCAGCCGATGGACTCGTAGCCCCTGTCGTGTAGTGGGTTGTAGGGGAGGTCGCGCTCGTGGATGCGCCGCCAGAGGTCCCTGTCGGTCCAGTGGGCGAGGGGGTTGTACTTCCACAGGCCCCGGGCCTCGTCGCGTTCCACCGGCTGAGCCTCCGCGCGGGTGGGGCCCTGCTCGCGGCGGATGCCGGTGATCCACGCCTGGGCGCCCTCCAGGGCCTGTCCCAGGGCGGACACCTTGGCGGCCGAGCAGCAGTGCTCGGGGCCGCTCCAGGGCCGCTCGCGATTGGCGGCGTCGAAGACCTCGATCTCCACGCCGAAGCGCTGCTCGAAGGCCCGCCAGGTCTCGAGGGTCTCGGGGAACAGCACGCCGGTGTCGATCGTGGCGATGCGCACCGCCGCGCCGGGAGCGCCGGGGGCCATCTCCTCGTTGAGGCGCACGAGCTCGTCGATCAGCACCGACTCCTCCTTCTGGAAGGAGCACAGCAGCACCGCCCGCTCGCCGTGGCGGGCGGCCTCGCGCAGGGTGTGGGTGAGGCTGAGGGCCGGGTCGAGCGCCTGCTCGATGGGTGTCTGGGGAGTGGACATGGGCTGGCTTTCCTCGTCGGGGTCTTGCCGGTTCATGGCGCTGGCGCTAGACGGCGCACTCGCCCTCGCCGCGGATCACTTCGAAGGGCACGTTGCGGTTCCAGTCGATGAATTCGCTCATGGTCTCCAGGCCGAAGTCCACGGGCAGGGAGAGGTCCTTCACGAGCGCCTCCAGCTCGGGGTTGCCAACCCGCGCCGCGAAGGCGCCCCAGGACTCATCGGGCCGACGGTTGGCCTCGTAGTGGCGCACCCAGCGCTCGATCGCCTCGGGCACCCGCTTGGCGGGCAGGCGCAGCTTCAGGCGCGCTCCGAACGCGACCTCGCCGCCTTCGTACACGCCGCCCACGTGGGGGATGTAGGCGGGGATGGTGTGCTCGCCCACTTTGATGGACGCCCCGTAGAAGCCGATGTCGGCCACGTGGTGCTGGCCGCAGCCGTTGGGGCAGCCGCTCATCTTGATGTGGATCTGCCGGGTGAGGGGATCTGTGAGCTCCATCGTCCGCACCCGCTCCTGCACGGCCTGGTTGAGGCCCATGGAGCTGGTGATGCCGAGCTTGCAGGAGTCGGTGCCGGGGCAGGACACCACGTCCTCGATCTCCCGGGAGCCGGCGTCCCCGAGCCCGAGCTCGCACAGCGCGCGCCAGAGGTCGTACACCGACTCCTCGCGCACCCACCGCAGCACCATGTTCTGCTGCACGGTGGTGCGCGCGTAGCCGCCGGAGAAGCGCCGCATGATCGCCGCCAGGCCCCGGAACTGCTCGGGTGTGAGGTCCCCGCGGGTGATCTTCACCTCCACGGTCACGAAGCCCTCCTGCTTCTGGGCGGCAACGTTGGCGGCGCGGAAGCGCTCGAACTCGGAGAGATCCCCGTTGGGGCTGCCGTAGACGGTGGGGGGCGCCGGCGCGGACTCGCGCTCGTCGTCCGCGAACAGGCGGTGCTCCACCGAGAAATCCCGTTCGGTCACCCATTCGCCGCGCAGCTCCTCCTGCACCTGGTTGCGCAGCTCCTCGATGCCGTACTTGTCAACGAACACCTTGATGCGCGCCCGCGCGCGGTTCACGCGCAGCCACTCCTGGCGGTCGAACACCCGCATCAGGGCCTCGGTGACCTTCAGGTACTCGCCGTTGTCGAGCTCCAGGAACTCGTAGAGCACCTGCGCCCGGCGGGGCATGATGGAGGTGCCGCCGCCCACCAGCATCTCCACGCCCCGCACCTCGCCGCGGTCGCGGATCTCGCGCACCCGGGCGCGGAAGGCGACGTCGTGGATGCCGCTGATCGCCCGGTCCCGCGGGCTGGCGTCGAAGGAGGTCTTGACCTTGCGTGGCATCGCCTGGGTGGTGGGGTGGCGCACGAAGTAGCGCACGTAGGCGCCCGCGTAGGGGGTGAGGTCGAAGAGCTCGTCGGCCGCCACGCCCGCCCAGGGGTCGCCGGTGACGTTGCGCATCGTGTTGCCGCATCCCTCCCGGCTGGAGAGCCCGGACTCGCCGAGCTCCCGGATCAGCTTCTCGGCCTCCAGCAGGGGCACGTGGTGCATCTGCACGTTCTGGCGGGTGGTGATGTGGCCCTTGCGCAGGGGCACGTACTTCTCGACCACGTCCGCGAAGGCCTCCATCTGCTCGGGGTTCACGCCGCCGAAGGGGAGCTTCACGCGGATCATCTGCACGTCCGGCTGGCGCTGGCCGTAGACGCCCTGCTTGAGGCGGAACTTGATGAACTCGTCTTCGGGCGTGTCGCCGGCGAGGAACTTCGTCGCTTCGGTCTTGAAGTCG
>DATJVV010000063.1:0-3016 GCA_035501635.1 Solirubrobacteraceae bacterium
GAACACCCAGTCGGGCAAGGGCGGCGTGGCCTACGTGATGCGCGCCGAGCACGACCTCAACCTGCCCCGGCTGCTGCAGATCGAGTTCACCCGCATCGTCCAGCGCGAGGTTGACGCCTCCGGGCGGGAGATCACGCCCGAGCAGCTGCTCAAGCTCTTCCGCCGCGAGTACATGACCCATCGCGATGTAACTCTCGTCAACCACGTGGTCACGAGCGACGACTCCGGCCATCACTCCAGCCTGGAAGCCACCCTGCGTCACCATCATCGCCCGGTGGGCGTGCAGGGGGAGGGCAACGGCGCCATCGCCGCCTTCGTGAACGCTCTCGAAGGTCTCCTGCGGGTGCGCATCCGGGTGCGCGACTACGCCCAGCAGACCCTCAGCGACGGCACCGACGCCAAGGCCATCTCCTACGTGAAGCTCAGCATCGGCGATGACACCACCTGGGGGGTGGGCGAAGACACGGACACCGCCAAGGCCAACTTCGACGCCATCCTCGCCGCCCTCACCCGCGTGCCCCACGCCTGGGATGCCATCGCCGAGCGCTCCTCCGAGGCCGCCCCCGAGGAGATCCGGCCGCTGCGCATCGAGTTCCGCCGGGTGGTCCAGCCCCTGCTCGACCAGCCCCACCCCGATCCCGTGGCCGAGCTTGTGGATTACACCCTCAGCCCCGGCCACCTCCCGGAGTCCCGCCGGCCCGAGGAGGCCGACCAGCCCGACGAGCCCGCGCCCCCGTGTCGCCTCGCCTGCACCCTGCGCGTGGGCGAGTCCAGGGTGAGCATCGCCGGGGAGGGCAACGGGGCCATCGCCGCATTCGTGGACGCCCTCAGAGCCTGGCTGGACGTGGACGTGGAGGTGCTCGAGTACGCCCAGCAGACCCTCGAGGAGGGAGCCCGGGCGTGCGCCATCAGCTACATGTGGGTGTCCGTCGCCGGCCACAGGTGCGCGGGCGTGGGCAAGCACACGGACACCGTCACCGCCAACCTCACCGCCCTCCTGCGCGCCCTCGACCGCGCGCCCGAGGCAGTGCGGGCCATGCGCGAGCGCTCGTCTCAGCTGGACGTCCCCGCCGCAACCTGATCCACCTGAGCCACCCGCGGCCGCGTGGCGGCGCGCCGCGCGGTGCCCCTTGTGGGCACCTGTCCGCCCCGCCCCGCGCGCGCCCACCCGCCCGGGCCCCAAAAGCCTGATAGCTTGCACAGTTCCATTTTGAGAGGCAGTCGATGCGGGGGGCAAGCCGATGATCAGACGGGCCGTGAACCGGGGGACGGTGAAGCGCTACCTCTCCAGCCTGCAGGACCATCTCGACGATCCCCGCCTGGCGGGTGAACCCTGCGGGCCGCCACCGCGGTGGACCGCCGCGAGGACGCCAGCACCTGGCTGGCCCAGGCGGTTGGCCGCGGCGTCCAAGCGCCGGCCTCCTCGGGTGGGAACCGGCCGGGCAAGACCCCCTACATGGCCCGGGACCCGGTGGCGAGCCTCTTTCAGAGCGGTCTCGAGAGATCCCTGCGCGACGCCGGCCTGCGCGACCACACACCCAGCCATCGCGACCCCCTGACATGGCTCTTGAACATGCTCTGGCTGGTGCTTCATCCGGTGCGCTTCGGCCCCACCGACGCCGACTGGGTGGTGATGGTGGGGGCCGCCATGCTCGACCGGCTCGCCCGTGGCAACCACGCCTTCAACCCCAACCCCGCCCGGCACGAGATCTCAGACGACGCCCGCATCCTGGTGGTGGGCGACTGGGGCAGCGGCGTGCCCCGCGCCCGCGAGGTGGCCCGTCACATGGCCCGGGAGGTGGCGGAGGGCCTGGCCGCCGACCGCGAGGTGCACGTGATCCATCTCGGCGACGTCTACTACTCGGGTCTGGAGGAGGAGGTCAGGGAGCACGTGCTCGCCCCCGGCATGTGGCCCGTCACGGCCGCCCAGGCCGAACAGGGGGTCACCTCCTGGTCGCTGAACGGCAACCACGACATGTACGGCGGCGGTTACGGCTACTTCGACACCCTCCTCAGGGACCCCCGCTTCAGGGCCCAGCGCTCCACTCCCGACAATCAGCCCACGAGCTTCTTTCGCCTCACCTCCCCCTCCTGGGACCTCCTGGGCCTGGACACGTCCTGGGATGAGGACGTGCTCTCCACAGGCATGGTGGGCGTGCTCGAATCCCCCCAGGCCAAGTTCGTGGAAGACGTGGCCGGCGAATCCCAGCGCAGGCTCGTGCTCCTCAGCCACCACCAGCTCCTCTCCGCGTATGACCCCGGCGACATCGGCCCCACCCTCGCCCACGATCTCGCACCCGTGCTCAACAGCGGTCGCGTCACCGCCTGGCTGTGGGGCCACGAGCACCGTCTGATGGCCTTCGAACCCCGCCAGGGCGTGAAGTTCCCCCGTTGCGTCGGCCACGGCGGCGTGCCCACCCTGATGGAACACGCCGAGAACGACCCCGTGCCCGAACCGGGCCTGTGGGAGGAACGCCACTTCTTCAAGCTCCGCGGCGACCACTGGGCTCGCTTCGGCTTCGCCGTACTGGATCTCTCCCCACAGTCCATCGCCGTGCGCTACGTCGACGAACGGGGAGAGCTCACCCACGAGGACACCATCGAATAACCATCCGCGCCTGGCTGTGGCCGCGGCGGCGCTCGACGGAAGCTCTCCCCCGGCTCCGTCCCTCGACGGCCTCACATCGCTCTCTACACCACCATCTCGAGGTCCTGGAACTCCACCACGCTGGACCACTCGGCGTTCTCGGCGGTGATCGTGGCGTGTGCCTGGGCCACGATCACCGCGAGGGTCCGCATTTCTTCACATCCCCTCAGGCTCTCCTCCAGCCTTCTCAGGCGTCGGGCGGTGTGCCGCGAGCGTCGCTCGTGGATCAGGTAGTGGCGCTGGTCGCGAATGCCCGCCAGCGCCGCCCCCAGGCTCGGCAGGGCCACCGCCAGGAACACCAGCACATTTCTCCACACGCCCCCCACCTCATCGAGCGCGTGCACCACCCCCACAACCACCGTCATCGCG
>DATJVV010000064.1:0-3379 GCA_035501635.1 Solirubrobacteraceae bacterium
CGTCCTCGAGCACATCGCCATGCCCCTCTACAGCGAGGGTCTGCGCGTCGACGCCGCCGAGCACTGCGCCGTCCGGGCCCTCGAGCTCGTGCACGCGCCCGGCCTCGCCCTGAAGGACACCGGCCGTCTCGGCGTCTCTGAACGCCTGCGCGTGGAGCTCGCCCGCGCCCTCGTCCGTGAACCCACTCTCCTGCTCGTCGACGAGCCCGCCGTCCTGCCTCAGCCCCGTGAGGCCCAGGCCTTCTACGAGCTCCTTCACTCCCTCGCCAAGCACAATTCCATCGCCCTGCTCATCGCCTCCGAAGACCTCACCGCCCTCCGCGGCCCCGGACGCGTGCGCATCATGAACCTCGACCACGGCCGCCTGCACTCCACCGACTCCCGCCGCAAGGTCATCGCCCTCGCCGATCGCCGCCGCGGCGATCCCCAGTAGGCCGCCGGCTACGCCGTGACCCTGCAGCTGCTCCAGATCTCCAAGCGCTACATCACCTCCGGCGAGACCGTCCACGCCGTGGAGAACCTCACCCTGGAGATTCCCGCCGGGGAGTTCGTCGCCCTCTACGGCCCCAGCGGCTCCGGCAAGACCACCCTGCTCGCCATGGCCGCCGCCATGATCCGCCCTGACGAAGGCGTCGTCCTCTTCGAAGGTCGCCACGTCAGCACCCTCTCCGCCCGCGAGAGCGCCCGTTACCGTCGCGACCACACCGGCGTTGTCTTCCAGTCCTTTCACCTCACCGGCGGCGCCACCGCCCTCGAGAACGCCGCCATGAAGCTCCTCGCCCAGGGCATGACCCTCGATCAGGCCACCGCCGCCGCCAGGCCCTGGCTGGAGCGTGTGGGCCTCTCCGACCGTCTCTCCCACCGGCCCGCCCAGATGTCCATGGGCGAGCGCCAGCGCGTGGCCATCGCCCGCGCCCTCGCCAACGAGCCCCGCCTGCTGCTCGCCGACGAGCCCACCGGCAACCTCGACTCCCGCCGCAGTCGCGACATCCTCGAGCTCCTCGCCGACATCGCCGCCGAGCGCGCCATACCCGTCCTCCTCGCCACCCACGATCCCCAGGCCGCCGTCGTCGCCGACCGCGTCCTCACCCTCCGCGACGGCCGCCTCAGCGAGGGACTCGACCTAGAGCTCGCCAGCCCCGCCACTCCATGAGTCCTCCCCGGGCCACCGCCATCTTCGGCGTGCGCCTCAGCGTGCTCGTCGAGCTCTACCGCCGTCGCCTGCGCGACCACGCCATCGCCGAGCTCCTCGCCGGCGGCGGCGTCGTCGTGGGCGTCGCCCTCGTCTTCGGCGTCCTCGTCGCCAACGGCTCCATCCTCAGCTCCGTCCGCGAAGACGCCCGCGCCGTGGGCGGCTCCGCCGCCCTTCGCTTCAGCGCCCGCCCCCCCGCCACCTTCTCTCAGCACCTCGCCGCCGAGGTCGCCCGCCAGCCCGGCGTGGCCCTCGCGGCGCCCGTGCTCCGTCGCACCGCCGTCCTCGCCGGCCCCCGCGGACGCCGCCGCGTCCAGCTCGTGGGCGCCAGCCCCGGCCTGGTCAGTCTCGGCAGCGCCATCACCAAGAACCTCGGCGTCGGCGCTCTCCTGCTCGGCCCCGGCATCGGCCTGCCCGCAAGCGTCGCCGAAGCCGTCGGCGCCGAAGCCGGCGAACCGGTGCGCCTCGCCCTCCACGGTCTCTCTCAGCAGGTGCCCGTGCGCGTCATCCTCGGCGCCCCCGCCATCGGCGCACTCTCGAACGCGCCCCTCGTGGTCGCTCGCCTGCCCCTCGCCCAGACCCTCGCCAAGGCCCCCGGTCAGGTCAGCGACGTTCTCGTCAAGCCCCGCGCCGGCCGTTACCAACAGGTCCAGCGCGAGCTCCGCGCTCTCGCCGGCCCCACCGTCGACGTCGTTCCCGCCGACCGCGAACTGAGCCTCGCCGAAACCGCCGCTCGCCCCATCAGCCAGTCCACCTCCCTGTTCGTCGCCATCGCCGCCATGGTCGGCTTCCTGCTCGCCCTCAACGCCATGCTCCTCACCGTCCCCGAGCGTCGCCGCGCCATCGCCGACATGCGCGTCCAGGGATTCGACTCCCGCCAGGTCCTCACCATCGTGATCTTCCAGGCCATGCTCCTCGGCCTCGCCGCCTCCTGCGTGGGCATCGCCGTCGGCTATCTGCTCGCCCTCACCCTCTTCAACCAGGTCCCCAGCTATCTCGCCACCGTCTTCGCCGTCACCGGCCAGCACACCGTCCAAATCACCACCGTCCTCCTGGCCGTCGCCTGCGGCCTCCTCGCCTCCCTCCTCGCCTCCCTCTCGCCCGTCTTCGATTTGCGTCCCGGCCGCCCCGTGGACGGCGTCCTGCGCGAACCCGGCGAACCGGGCCAGAGCATCCACGAGCGCGCCATCGCCCGCCTCGCCCTCGTTGGCCTGGGCCTGCTCGCGCTCCTCAGCGCCGCCGCCATCCTCGACGGCTCCCTCACCATCCTCGCCGGCGTTCTGCTCGCGCTCGTGGCCCTCTGTCTCGTACCCGTCCTCTTCCGCGCCTGCATCCACGCCATGAAGTGGTTCGCCCGCCGTCACCACGGCGGCATGCTCGCCGTCGCCACCCTGGAAATGGACGCCACCGCCACCCGCTCCATCGTCCTCGCCGGCGTCGCCGCCCTCGCCGTCTACGGCTCCGTCGCCGTCGGCGGCGCCCGCACCGACCTCCTCAGCGGCCTCGACGCCGCCATCTCCCAGCAGTGGGGCGCAGCTCCCCTGTGGGTCACCCCCGACGGCAACATCTTCGACGCCGACACCTTCCAGCTCGCCGATCCCGCCGCCCTCGCGGCCCGCACCGCCGGCCTGCTCACCGCTCCCCAGGTCCATCAGGGCGGCTTCGTGGATCTCGGCTCCCACCGCCTCTGGATTCGCGCCGTCCCCCCCAACGCCGCCGCCCCCCTGCTCTCCAGCCAGCTTCTCCGCGGCGACCTCGCCAGCGCCGGAGCCCGCATCCAGGCCCGCGGCTGGGCCGCCGTCTCCAGCCGCTTCGCCGCCGAACACCATCTCCGACTGGGCAGCTCCTTCTCGCTGCCCACCCCCGCGGGCTTCCCGTCGTTCCGCGTCGCCGCCCTCACCACCAACATCGGCTGGCCCTCCGGCACCATCACCATCAACACCGCCGACTTCACCCGCTACTGGCGCACCCCCGCCCCCACCGCCCTCTCCTTCCACCTCGCCCCCCACGCCAGCCCCGCCGCCGCCAAATCCGCCCTCGCCGCCGCCCTCGCCGGCCAGCCCACCCTGCGCGTGCAGAGCTCTCGCGAACGCGTCGCCGAGGTCACCGCCACCGTCCACCAGGGTCTCGCCACCCTCTCCAAGATCTCCATCCTGCTGCTCGTCACCGCCGCCCTCGCCCTCGCCA
>DATJVV010000065.1:0-2977 GCA_035501635.1 Solirubrobacteraceae bacterium
CGCGGTCCTCGGCATGCTCGCGCTCGCCCTCGTCGTCGGCGGCCGGCGCGACCCCCGACTCGGCCTGCTGCTCGTGGTCGGCGGCTGGCTGCTCGTCGAGGCGGTCGTGCTCAGCGTGTCGACGGGCATCGTGCACCCCTACTACGTCTCCGCCCTGGGACCGGGCCTGGCGGCGATGGTGGGGGCGGGCGCCGTGGCGTTCGTGGCGCCGGGCCCCCGGCGATCCTGGCGCCTGGCGCTGCTGCCGCCGGCGGTGGCGGGCACGGTGGCGGCGCAGCTGGTGCTGCTGCACGAAGACAGGCGCTACATGCACTGGTTCTGGGCGCTGCTGATCGCGGGAGCGGCGCTGGGCACGGTGGCGATCGTGGTGCTGGCCCTGCGGGCACGGCGCGGGACGGCCGGGGGCGTCGGGGGCGCCGGCGGGGCCCCGGCGGTGGCGATGGGCCTCACGCTGCTCCTGCTGCTGGTGGTGCCGGGGGTGTACGCGGCGAGCACCTGGCAATTCCGCGTTGAGGCCACCTTCCCGGCGGCCGGGCCCCACGCGGCGGGCGGCTATCCGGGGGTGGGGGTGGACGCGGAGACCACCAAGGTCACCAAAGCGCTGCTCGCCTACCTGCGCGCCCGCCATCCCGGCTCGCGCTACATCGTGCTCACGGAGGCCTCCGACACCGCCGCGCCGATGATCCTGCTGGGCTACGACGCGGCCGCGATGGGCGGCTACAGCGGCTATGACCCGGCGCTGGACGGCCGCCAGCTCGCGGCGATGGTCAGGCGGGGGGAGGTCCGCTACGCGGTCCTCGGCGGCGCCTACGCCGAACGGGGGGGCAACGCGGCCTCCACGGCGGTGCTGCACGCCTGCCGGGTGATCCCCGCCGCCGCCTGGCAGCCCCGGCCGGTGAACCCCAACGCGCTGCTGCTGTTCGACTGCCGAGGCCGGGAGGCACAGCTCGAATCCCAGCGCTACACCGCCAGCCAGGACGGTTGAGGCCGAGGCCGGTCCCAGCGGCAGCCTCCACCCCCGTCTCCAGTCCTCCGGCGAGCTCCCGCTCAGGCGGCCAGCTGGAGCTCGCGGTGGAATGCGCGGGCGAAGAGCTCGCGCTCGCGGCTGGCGGCCCAGCGGGGCACGGTGGGCTCGGCGTCGGCGATCAGGCGCAGCTCCACGGGGTCGGCGCCGTTGGCGAGGCTGAAGCGGGTGCCGCGCACGAGCTGGTCGCGGGAGCGCTCGAGATCCTCGGCTAGGCGCAGCAGCACCGCGCAGCGGTCCAGGCGCTGCTCGTCGCCGGGCCCGAACAGCGTCGCGAGGGGGCCGGGCTCGGGCATGCCCTTGCGGTGGTAGCGGGCGGCCTGGGCGATGATGGCCACCTCGCGGGGGGAGTAGCCGGGCAGGCCGCCGTTGAGGATCAGGTAGCGGGAGTGCTTGTGGTGGTCGTCGTAGTCCACCGACATGCCGATGTCGTGGAGCATGCAGGCGGCCCACAGCAGTTCGCGCTCCGGCGGATCGCCCTCGTGCAGGCCCAGGCGGGCGAGCTCGTCGAACATGCCCAGGGCGAGCGTGGCCACGTGCTCGGTGTGGGAGCGCTCGGGCCGGTACTGGGCGGCCCGGTTGAGCACGCTCTCCCGGCGCAGGTCGGCGAACAGGGGCGGGTCGCGATCGGCGAGCAGACGCTCGAAGAACACCCCCTCGCGCAGGCCCGCCTCGGTGACCTCCAGACCCGCGAAGCCGCCCGCCCGGAGCACGCCCTGCACGACGATGGCGCCCGCCAGCACGAGGTCGGCGCGGGCGGGCTTGATGCCCGACACGGAGCTGCGCTTGGCGGCGGGCAGCGCCGCGAGGCGCTCCACCAGCTCCTCCAGCTCGCCGACCAGCACCACCATGCCCTGGACGCCGTTGGAGGGCAGGCCCTTGGCGCGCTGGACGGCCACGGCGAGGTTGCGCACGGTGCCCCCCATGCCCACCAGGCGTCCCCCCGGCGTCCCCTCGGCGGCGCTCGGGAGCCACCGCGCGCGCGCCAGCTCGCCGGCCACGTGCTGGCGCAGCTCCTCGATCTGCCGGGCCTTGGGAGGCCCGTTGGGGGGCAGGTAGCGCTCGGTCATGCGCACCGCCCCCAGAGGCCAGGAGGCGAGCTCGCGGTCCAGGCGCGCGGACACTCCCACCAGCTGCAGGGAGCCCCCGCCGAGGTCCAGCACGCAGCCCTCGGACAGGGTGGTGGAGTTCACGGCCGCCAGATAGGCGTAGCGGGCCTCCTGCTCGCGACCGAGCACCCTGATGGGCAGGCCGGTGTGCTCGCGGGCGAGCGCGAGGAAGCCGGCGGCGTTCTCGGCGTCCCGGATGGCGCTCGTGGCCACCGCGTCCACCTCGCCCTCGCCGAGGCCCGCGGCGCGGCAGAAGTGGTCGAAGACCTCCAGCGTGGCCAGCGCCCGGCGCATGGGCTCCTCCCCCAGCCTGCCGCTGGCGGCGAGGCCCTCGCCGATGCGCACGGGCTCGTAGATCTCGTCGGTGCGACGCCACCAGCCGCCGGAGCTCGCGAAGACCACGAGGCGGAAGGAGTTGGAGCCGAGGTCGATCACGGCGAAACGCTCGCGTGGGGGCATCTTCTGAGCGTATTGGCAGCACCGGAAGGTCCCGTCAGGAGGGCTCTTCGGGCAGGCCCAGCTCGGCGCGCGCGAGACGCATGCGGGCGGCCAGCTGGGCCTCCAGTTCAGCCTCTCGGGCAATGGCGGCGACGGGCGTGTGGAGGGCTCTGGAGAGAGCCGTGAGCTTCTCCCAGGTGGGGTTGCGAACGCCCCGCTCGATGCCGGAGAGATAGGTGGGGTGCATGTCGGCGTCGTGAGCCAGGCCTTCGATCGTGGCGCCCCGGGCACGTCGCAGACGGCGGATCGCGCGACCCAGCTCAGGGTTGGTGGGAACCGCTGCCGACACCTTCGTCACGCTCCATGCTCCATCGGGGCATGACTACAGGTGGTAGTCTCCAATGTA
>DATJVV010000066.1:0-8460 GCA_035501635.1 Solirubrobacteraceae bacterium
GAGAGCGCCGTCTCCTCCTGGAAGACCCCCTTGCCGAACGTGTGCGTCCCCACCACCGTGGCCCGCCGGTGGTCCTGCAGGGCGGCCGTCACGATCTCCGCCGCCGAGGCCGTGTTCTGGTCCACCAGCACCACCATCGGAAACGGCCGCCGAATCGAATCCCCGACCGCCCGCAGCACCTGCGTGGGCTGGTTGCGCCCCCGCGTGCTCACGATCACCCCGTGCTGGATGAAGATGCTCGCGATCAGCTGCGCCTCCTCCACCAGCCCCCCGCCGTTGTCGCGCAGGTCAAGCACGATCCCCTTCGCCCCTTCCCGTTGCACCTTTTCGACCGCTTCCCGCACTTCCCCATGCGCCCCCAGGCTGAACGTCGCCAGGGCCACCACCCCGAGCTTCCTGCCGTGCACCGTGCTCGTCGCCGAGGCCACCACCGGCTCGGAGATCGTCGCCCGCGTGAGCTTCACCGCTCGCGTCCCGTGCCTGCCCGCGCCCCTCACAGTCACCGTCACGTCCGTCCCCGGCGGCCCCACGATCAGCGCCCGCGAAACTTCCGAGGCCATCCCCGCGATCGAGCGCCCGTTCACCGCCACGATCGTCTCCCCCGTCCTCAGCCCCCCTCGCTGCGCCGGCGAGCCGTCGAACACCCGCACCACGCCAAGCCCCTCCTTCGTCGGCGACACCTCCACGCCGATTCCCGCGAACGTGGGCGCGCTGTCGAATTCGTGAAATTCACGCGGGCTGAGATAGTGCGAGAAACGGTCGTGCAGGCTCCCCACCGCGCCCCCCACCGAGGCGCTCGCCAGCTGGCCGCGCGACACCGGCCGGTAGTAGTCCGCGGCGATCCGTTCGATCGCTTCGTCCACCACCCTGGTTTCCTGGTGGGCCACCAGCCCCGAGCGCACGAACCCCGGCAGGTCTTCGGGGTGCCCGCCCAGCCAGATGCCCGCCACCAGCAGGATCGGCAGCGCCGCCACCAGCACGTATGTGAGCCGCCGCCCTCTGGACATGGACGCTGGCTAGCGTAGTGCAGCCAGCGGGCGGGCGGAGGCGCTCACCGGCCGGCCTCCCGCCGCGTCCACGGCCGTCTCAGACCCGCAGGAAGCGTCGCAGCGAGATGCCCGAGCCCGCCGCCGACACGCCCACCGCGCACAGCAGCAGCACCGCCACCAGCACCGGGAAGGCGATCATGTCCGGCTGGGAGATCAGCTTCACGCTGTTGGCCAGCGGATTCACCAGCGTAACCTTCGCCAGCGCCAGCAGCCCGATCGCCGCGCCGCCCCCGAGCGCGCCCAGGAACAGCCCCTCGAGCACGAACGGCCAGCGGATGAACCAGTCCGTGGCCCCCACCAGCTTCATCACCTCCACCTCCCGCCGGCGCGCGAACAGCGACAGCCGGATGGTGTTCGATATCAGCAGCACCGACGCCGCCACCAGCAGCGCCGCCATCAGCGCCATCGTCAGCTTGATCACCCGCGTGGCCGAGAGGATCTCGTTGGTCTCCGCCTGGCGGTCCTGCACCGCCGCGATCGCCGGGTCGCTCACCGCACGTTCGCCGGGAGGGCTCGACTGGTCGAGCTCCCGGCGGATCAGCCCGGCGTCCTGCGGGTCGGTGGGCGTGAGCCTGAAGATGTCCGGCAGCGGGTTGTAGCCGATCAGCGCGAACGCCTGGGGGTTGAGCTTCTTCTCCTGTTCATAGCCCTGCCGCTTGGACACGAACCGCACGCTCTTCACATACGGCGCCCTCACGAGCTCCGCGCGCACCCGCGCCTCTTCGCCCGCCGTGGCGCTCGCGGCGAGATCCACGTCCACCAGCACCCGCCCGCGCACGTCGTTGGCGGCCCCGTTGGTGGCCTGCACCACCGGGATGAACACCCCCAGCACCAGCGTGGTCACCAGCACCGACGCGAACGCCGCCACGCTCGGCACCGCGTTGTGGCGGATCGAGCGAAAGCTCTCTTTGAGGAAGAACCCCGCCTTCATCGCCCCCGCCCGAACCCGCCTTCCCGAATTGGTGGCAGCGTTTCGTCGCGCAGCCGCTCCCCGAGCTCGCCCGTGCTCTCTTCCCGCGCATACAGCCCCGTGGCCTCGTCGCGCACGATCCGCCCCCGCCGCAGTTCGATCACCCGCCGTTTCATGCGGTCCACCATCTCGCGGTCGTGCGTGGCGATCAGCACCGTGGTGCCCGCCCGGTTGATCCGGTAGAGCAGCTGCATGATCCCGATCGAGGTCTCCGGATCGAGGTTCCCGGTGGGCTCGTCCGCCAGCAACAGCGGCGGATGGGAGGCGAACGCCCGCGCCACCGCCACCCGCTGCTGCTCCCCGCCCGAGAGCTGGTGGGGGTGGTTGTGCAGCTTCGTCGAGAGCCCCGTCAGCCGCAGCAGGTCGGGCAGCGTCGAGCGGATCCGCTTGCGCGAGGCGCCCGTCACCTGCAGCGCGTAGGCCACGTTTTCATACACCGTCCGGTTGGGCAGCAGCTTGAAGTCCTGGAACACCACCCCGATGTTCCGCCGGTAGTAGGGCACCCGCTTGCGCGCGATGTCCGCCAGGTTGCGCCCCGCCACCCGCACCGTGCCCTCGGTGGGCTCGAGCTCCTTGATCAGCAGCCGCATGATCGTGGACTTCCCCGACCCCGTGGGTCCCACCATGAACACCAGCTCTCCCCGTCCCACCCCGAACGTCGCCCGCTCCAGGCCCACGTCCCCGGCCCCGTAGAGCATCGACACGCCCCGCAGCTCCACCACCCGCTGTCGATCGTCGGGCAGGTGCCCGCTCTCCCGCCCCGCCGGCGCGCCGGCCGGCCGCGCGGGGGGCACCTGCACGGGGGACGCCTGCACGGGGGTGCGCGGCGAGACCTCGATCACGGCGCTCTGGCGCGTCCGCGCCCGCTCGTCCCGCTCGTCCCGCTCGGGCAGCGTCACCCGCAGCTTGCCCCCCACCCGGATCCCGAGCGTGCGCCCGGCCGGCTTGCGGCCCGCGCCCCTCCCAGGGCTGCCCGTCGGGGTCCTCAGATCGGCGTCGCCGGAGTTGGTGGTGCTTCGTCGCATGGCTCGCGCAGGGTACCTGCGCCGCGCGTTCATGCCCAGCGAATTCCCTGCGTGCAAGCGGATTTGCATGCGCAACCGGCGAGCCGCGCCCATCCGGCGGCTAAGGTGGGCAGCCGATGGCCCGCATCGCCTCCACCACCATTCCCGGCAACGACCTGCCGGTTCACCGCCTGGAGCTCCCCGGCACCCGCGCGCTCACGGTGCTCGTGGCCTTCGACGCCGGCGCCCGCACCGAGCGCCCCGAGGAGAACGGCATGGCCCACTTCCTCGAGCACCTCGTGTTCAAGGGCGGTGAGAAGTACGACACCTACAAAGCCGTCAACGAGACCGCCGAGCTGCTCGGCGGCGTGCTCAACGCCTACACCAGCCACGACCTTGTGGCCTTCCACATCACCGTCCGCGCCGAGTCCGCCCCCCAGGCCATCGACCTGCTCAGCGACTTCGTGGGCCGCCCCCGCCTCGACGCGGAGGAGCTCGACCGCGAGCGCGGCGTGGTGATCCAGGAGATCAACCGCGCCTACGACCAGCCCTCGATGGTGGCCGAGTACCTCATCGACCGCGCCGCCTTCGGCGAGCACCCCCTCGGGCGCACCGTGCTGGGTCCCGAGGAGAACCTCCGCGCCTTCACCCGCGAGGCCATCGTGAGCTTTCGCGAGCGTCGCTGGGCCGGCGCCCGCGGCGGCGCGTTCCTGGCCGGCAACCTCGACTCCCTGCCCCCCGAGTCCGAGCTCGCCGAGTGCTTCGCCCGCTTCCCCACCCTTCCCCACCCCGAGCCCTACGTGCCCGCCCCGGACTTCGCCCCGCGCACCATCGTGGAGGAGCGCGACACCAACCAGTCGCACCTGCGCATGATCTACCGCCCCGACGTCGAGGTCTCCGACATCCGCCAGCGCGCCGCCCTCTCCATCTACGCCACCCTTTTGGGCGGCTCCATGGGCTCCCGCCTGTTCGAGGAGATCCGCGAGAAGCGAGGCCTCTGCTACTCCGTCTACGCCGCCGACCACGCCTTCGCCGACGTGCCCGTGCTGCAGCTGGGCTCGGGCCTGGAGTCCGCGAAGTGCATCGAGGCCTACACCCGCATGCGCGACATCGTCACCGAGTTGCGCCAGGAGGGCCCCACCGAGAGCGAGGTCTCCCGCGCCCGCGCCTACGCCGCCGGACGCCTGGTGCTCGCCTTCGAGAACACCGGCGCCGTCGCCCGCTACGCCGCCAGCCGCGCCATCGTCTTCGCCCAGGACATCGACCCCGACGCCGCCATCAGGGCCCTCGACGAGGTCACCTTCGAGGAGGTCCGCGAGATCGCCGCCGGTGTCGCCGACAATCTCGCCGTGGCCTGCGTGGGGCCCCATACCGCCGAGGAGTTCTAGGCGGCTACAGCCCGACTTCTCAGTCGAGGTCGAAGGCCGACTGAATCGCCCGCGAGAGCACCGGCTCCTGGTGGTCCAACAGCACGCCGATCTGCTCGCCCAGCGCACTCGCCGGAACCGTCGTCACGTTGTCGCAGCTCACCGCCGAGGCGCCCGCGAGCCCATTGGCCTCATCCACCGGCACCTCCGTGGAGAGGCCACGAATCGTGGTGGTGATGGGAGCCACTGTCACCGTGTTCAGGTGGGGACGCACCAGCTCCCGCGTGAGCACCAGCACCGGCCGGGACTTGTCCAGTCGAGCAACGTGGATGGGCCGCATCAGTCGAGCTCGATGGGCAGTTGGACCGCGTGCTCCGCAAGTCCCACCAGCTCGGGATCCGGGCCGCCGCGAGCGAGGATCTCGGCATCCCTAACCGCGAGCGCACGCCGGCGCTCCCGTTCCAGCGCCCGCGTCACAACCGCCGCCCGGCTGCGTCCGGCGCCCGAGTCCACCACCTCGTCCACGAACTCCACCAGGTCCTCCGGAAGCCTAACCGCAATCTGCTTGCTCATACCAAGATGGTAGCGACTTGGGATCACATGTAGCATCCGATTGTGCTCGCCGTGCGCCTCACATCCCAGCTCCTCGCCGGCGAGCCCGCGCGAGACCCGCTGGCTGTGACTCGACGCCTGCTGGCCATCCAGGGCCAGGATCCCCGCGGCGCCCGCCTGGCGATCCGGGCTCGCTCGGAGGGTCTCTCCGCCGCGGACGTGGATCGCGCGCTCACGCGGGAGCGAACGCTGACGATCGCCTGGCTGAACCGCGGCACCCTCCATCTGGTGGCCAGCGAGGACTACCCCTGGCTGCACTCCCTCGTGGCGCCCACCATGCGCGCCAGCGCCCGCCGCCGGCTGGCCGCCGAGGAGATCGAGGCCGACGCCGCCGACCGGGCGCTGCGCACGATCGAGCGCTCCATCGCCGATGAGGGGCCCCTCACCCGCATCCAGTTGCGCGAGCGCATCGCCTCCGCGGGCGTCACCACGGAGGGCCAATCCCTTCTGCACCTCCTCTTCCTGGCCTCCATGGAGGGCCTCGTGATCCGCGGGCCCATGCACGGCCGCGAGCACGCCTACGTGCTCGTCAGCGACTGGTTGGGAGAGCCGCCGCGGGTGCGGCGCGAGCAGGCGCTGGCGGAGCTCGCGCGCCGCTATCTCGCCGGCCACGCGCCCGCCAACGAGCGCGATCTCGCCTACTGGGCGGGCCTGCCCCTGCGCGACGCCCGCTCGGGGCTCGCGGCGATCGCCTCCGAGCTTCGCCAGCGCCCCGACAAGCTGCTCGAGCTGGAGCGCACCCCGCCGGCGGCGCCCCTGCCGCCGCCCCGCCTGCTCGGCGCCTTCGACCCCCTCCTGCACGGCTGGCCAGCACGCGAGCCCATCCTCGGCGAGAACCAGACCGTCGTCACGCGCAACGGCATCTTCCGGCCCATCGCCCTCGTCGAGGGCCGAGCCGTGGCCACCTGGAGCATGCCCAGGGGCAGGGTGGAGCTGACGCCGTTCGGCCGCCTCTCCCGCGGCCGCAGGGACGCCCTGGAGGCCGACGCGCGGGACGTGCTTCGCTACCTGGCCCGCGAGGGCACCCGCGCCTCAGCATGAAACCGCCGGCTGGTGACCGCCCACTCATCTGGAGCGGAAGGCCTCCAGCTTCGCCACCTCCCCCGAGTCGCCGCCCGCCATCTCGCTCACCCAGTTGATCGCCTCATCGAGGTCCACCGAGCGCGCCTCCACCATCGCTTCGATGTCCACCCAGTCCCGCGGGCGGTCGAACATCGCCTTGAATACCGCCAGGCCGGTGCAGCTCAGAACCGGGATCGTGCGCTGTCCGAGCGGCACGTGGCGGATGTTGCGCTCGACGTCCTCGTGGAACGGCAGCACGCTGAAGAACAGGTCGATCGGGGTGATCTCCCAGCGC
Organism: Solirubrobacteraceae bacterium; assembly: GCA_035501635.1. Lineage (GTDB taxonomy): Bacteria > Actinomycetota > Thermoleophilia > Solirubrobacterales > Solirubrobacteraceae > Palsa-744. The sequence continues at coordinate 6,360 of DATJVV010000066.1, forward strand.
AGCCTGACCTGACCGTCCCGTTCGGCCCGTTCGACATCCAGGCCCCCGAACTCGATCTCTTCGGGAAGCGCCGCGAACACCTCCTTCGTGCGCTCGGGCCCAATGAACACGTTGACGTCCACGTCGATGGTCCCGCGAGGCTCCAGCGTGCAGTAGCCGAGCGCGATCGCCCCACCGAACGCATGTCCGATCCCGGCGGCGTCGAGGCCGTCGTGAACCGCCAGCAGCCGATCCTCGAGGCGACTCATCCGCCTGCCCGCGGCTGCTCGCGACTGAGCCTGCCGAGCCGCATCAACGGCGGATACGCGAGCTCGCCTCGACGGCGTTTGGGCATCGCGTCAGCAAGATCGAGCACGGCTTTGAGCACCGTCCCCGAGCGCTCGAGGTCGATCTGATTGGAGAGTGGCGCAACCGTCAACTCCAGTTCCGCCGCTCGCGCGATGCGCGCCAGGGCCGCCGCCGACGGTTGCCGGCGCCCGTGCTCGTAGGCGCTGAGAACGGAGCTCTGGATGCCCGTCCTGCGGGCGAGCTCCGCCTGGCTGAGCCCGCTGCGTCCGCGGATCTGGCGGATCAGCTCTCCCGCGATACGGTCATTGCTCACGAACATGCCGCTAGCTTAGCGCATCTGCTCAAGATACCTCTTGGTTGTTAGCGTATTCGCTTCGGAAAGTGCCGGTGGCGAGCGGGCAGCGGCCTGGACTCTGCTACCCCAGCGCCACCATCCGGTCGATGGGCACGCGCGCGCGCTTGGCGATCTCGGGCGGCACGCGCACCTCGAAGCGCATGTCCCGCAGCCCGTCCCTGAGCTTCTCGAGGGTGATCATCTTCATGTACACGCACGACGCCTCGGGATTGGCGGCGATGAAGTTGACATCCGGGGCGGCCATGCGCAGCGGGTAGAGCATGCCCGTCTCGGTGGCCACCACCGCCTCCCTGCGGGGGCCGTCGGCGGCGGCAAGTCCCGTCTCGCGACCTCCTCCCGGCGCGAGATCGCCGGTGGCCGCGCGCCCGTCTCCCCGGGCACCGCCAACCGCCCCGCCCGCCTCTCGCTCCAGCTGCTCCGCGTAGGCGAGCATGCCGCCGGTGGAGAACATGTGCACGCCCTCGCCGGAGATGTCCCCGGCGGCCACGTACTCCATCACGCTGGTGGTGCACCCGCACTCGGGGTGGATCAGGAACTCCGCGCCGGGGTGCTCCGCCCGCACCGCCTCGATGTCCGCGGGCCGGATGGCGGCGTGCACGTGGCACTCCCCGTCCCACACGTGCATCGGCCGGCCGAGCTCCTTCTCCACGTAGGCACCCAGCCACATGTCCGGACCGAACAGGATCTCGGTGTCCGGGCCGTGAGTGTCGCAGATGTGGCGCACCACGTCCACGGCGTTGGCGGAGGTGCAGCAGTAGTCGGTGAGCGCCTTCACCTCCGCGGTGGTGTTCACGTACATCACCACCACGCCCGCGGGATAGCGGGCCCTCCACTCGGCGAGCTGCTCCGCGTCGATGGAGGCCGCCAGCGAGCAGCCCGCCTCCAGGTCCGGGATCAGCACGGTCTTCTCCGGGCACAGGATGGAGGCGGTCTCAGCCATGAAGTGCACGCCGCAGAAGGCGATCACCTCGCTGTCGCTCCCCGCCGCCCTGCGCGAGAGCCCCAGCGAGTCGCCCACGTAGTCGGCCACGTCCTGCACCTCTGGCACCTGGTAGTTGTGGGCCAGGATCACCGCGTTTCGCCGCCTCGCCAGCTCCCGCACCTCCTCGTGCAGCTCGGCGATCCGCTTGGGCGTGAGCCGCGGCGGGGGCCGCCGGGCGGGGATCATGGGCAGCGAGCGCATCGCCTCTCCAGTCTATCCTCGCTCTCGTGAGCGCCGAGATGCACGAGGATCAGCTGCTGGCGCTGGTGCGGCGAGCACTCGCCGAGGATGTGGGCGGCGGGGACGTGACCACCGAGGCGCTCGTCGATCCCGACGCTCGCGCGCGCGCGTCGATCGTGCAGAAGGCCCCCGGCGCCATCTACGGCCTCGCGGTCGCGGAGACCGTCTTTGCGCTGCTGGACCCCGACATGCGCCGCGAGCGCCTCGCCGCCGAGGGCCACTGGCGCGAGGACGGC
>DATJVV010000067.1:0-7272 GCA_035501635.1 Solirubrobacteraceae bacterium
CATGCTCCCCCGCAGCTGGCGCCTGCGCTTCGGGCTGCTCGGGGAGGACTGAGCCCGCTCGGGGAGGACTGAGCCCGCTCGGGGAGGACTGAGCCCGCTCGCCGGCCCGCAAGACCCCGCCCGTGGCCGCCCGCCGGGGCACTCCGCGCATAGACTGGCCCCGTGACAACCGCAGGCGGACAGTTCGATGGCGGTCCGAGTACCGCCCGTCATGCGACGTGCCCGCTCGGCCGTTCGCGGCCGGCCGCGCCTGCCTGCCCGCCTCAGCCCTAGACGCACACGCCTGTTCGTCTTCCTGGGCCTCCTCGGCCCCGGTCTCATCGCCGCCAATGCCGGCAACGACGCCGGCGGCGTCGCCACCTACTCCTCGGTGGGCGCCAAGTACGGCTACGGGCTGCTGTGGACGATCGTGCTGATCACCATCTCTCTGGGCATCGTGCAGATGCTCGCCGCCCGCATGGGCGTGGCCACCGGCAAGGGCCTGGCGGAGCTCATCCGCGAGGAGTACGGCATCCGCTGGTCGGTGTTCGCCACCACCGCCGTGCTGATCGCGAACCTCGGCATCTGCATCTCGGACTTCGTCGCGGTGGGGGCCGCGCTGGGCCTTGCGGGAGTGCCCGCCCAGGTGACCGTGCCGATCGCCGCCGTTGCGATCTGGTCGATCATCGTGCGCGGCTCCTACCGCTCGGCCGAGCGTGTGTTCATCTGGCTCACCATCCCCTTCTTCGCCTATCCCATCGCCGCCGTCCTCGCCCACCCCGACTGGCACGAAGTGGGCCACTCGCTGATCACCCCCACGATCCATGTCGAACCGGCCTTCCTGATCCTCCTCATCGCCACCGCCGGCACCACCATCACCCCCTACATGCAGCTCTACCTCCAGTCGGCCGTCGTGGAGCGCGGCGTGCGCAAGGAGGACCTACCCCACGAGCAGCGCGAGGCCGTGGCCGGCGCGGTGTTCGCGAACTTCATCGCCGCCTCCATCATCATCGCCACCGGCGCCACCCTCTACACCCACGGCATCCATTCGATCGGCTCCGCCGCCGACGCCGCCCGCGCCCTGAGTCCATTCGCCGGCCACTATGCCGAGCTCCTGTTCGGCATCGGCCTGTTCGGCGCCAGCCTGCTGGCCTCGGCAATCCTGCCGATCGCCACCTCCTACGTCGTCTCGGAGTCCCTCGGCTATGAGAAGGGGGTCGGCCGTCGCCGCGAGGAGGCACCGGTGTTCGTGGGAGTGATCACGGCGATGATCCTGATATCCACCATCGTGGCCGTGATCCCCGGGCTCCCCGTGATCGCCCTGCTGGTCGGCGTGCAGGTGGTCAACGGCCTGCTCCTGCCGGTGAACCTGTTCTTCATCTGGCGTCTCTCCCGCTCACCCGCCGTGATGGGCGAGATGCACAGCGGCGCCCTGCTGGACGCCGCCACCGCCATAACCGTGGCGGTCACCTCGCTGCTCTCCCTCATCCTCGTCGTGGTCACCCTCACGGGCGGCGCCTGAAAGCCCGCCACCATCGTCCACCGCCCGCGCCTGAACGCACCCCGCGCCGGCGCCCCTCAGTCCCGAGCCGGTTCCGGCCCCACCAGCAGCGCCGCCCCGATCGCCCCGCCCAGGTCCCCCAGCGCCGCCACGTGCACGTGCGGCGGCCGGTCGTCCGCGAACAGATGCGGCTTCATCTCCTCCGCGATCCGCTTCGCGTAGGGATGCCCCAGCCGCACCCCCAGGCCGCCCCCCACGATCACACCCTCCACATCCAGCAAATTCACCGCCGAGGCGATCCCCGCCCCCAGCGCCCCCAGCGCCCGCTCCACGATCTCGTGCGCGAGCTTGTCCCCGTCCCGCAACGCCCGCTCCCAGATCCCGCTCGTGAGCCGCTCCCGCCCGTGCTTCTCCATCAGCTTGAACAGGTCCGTCTTGCGCCCCTTCTCCTCGTGCAACCGCCGCGCGTACAGTTCCATCGACGCCCGCCCCGCGTAGGCCTCCATGCAGCCCCTGCGCCCGCACGTGCACCTGGCGCCGTCCATCTCCACCACCACGTGCCCGATCTCCCCCGCACCCCCCCGGCCCGTCCACGGCTCGCCGTCGAGGATCACCCCGCCCCCCACCCCCGTGCCCCAGAACACGCCCAGCACCGATTTGTACAACCGTCCCGCCCCGAGCTTCATCTCCGCGTCCGTCGCCACCTGCACGTCGTTGCCCACCCGCACCTCCGCGCCCAGCGCCCCGCTCAGGCTGCCACCCAGCGGGAACGTCCCCGTCCAGCCGGGCAGGTTCCGCGCGCTCGTCACGCTCCCGTCCCCCTCGATCGTCCCCGGCGAGCCCACCCCAACCCCCGCCAGGCTCCCGGCGTCGAGCTCCGCCGCCGCCGCCGCGTCCCGCATCGCCGCCTCCATCTCCCGCGCCACGTCCTCGGGAGCGCCCTCCGTGGGCGTGGGCCGGCGCGCCGAGCCGTGCACGCTGTAGTCCTCGTCCACGATCACCGCCTGGATCTTCGTACCCCCGAGATCGATCCCGCCATACTTCGCCATGACCCCATCATCCCCCATCCCCCTCCCGGAGGACCCGCCCAGGAAGACCCCCACGCGGCACACCAATCCACAAAGGAGCTCGATGTCTCACCTCAGTACCCCATCTCGCAAGTACCCCACCCTCGCGGCTCTCCCGCTGGCGCTCCTCGCACTGCTCCTGAGCGCCTGCGGCAGCTCGGGCTCCACCACCACCACGAGCGCCTCCGCCACATCCGCCTCCGCCGGCCGCTCCTCCGGCGCCAACTCATCCGGCGCGAACTCATCCGGCGCCAACTCATCCGGCGCCAACTCATCCGGCGCGGCATCCTCCGGCGCGGCATCCTCCGGCGCGGCATCGAGCGCGACCACGCCCGCCGCAAAGGGCGGCTCCACCGCCACCACCCCGGGCGCCCCGGGCCAGCCGGGCGGGCCGGGCGGGTCCGGGGGCACCACCCGTTTCGGCAAGGTGCGCGAATGCCTGCGAAAGCAGGGCGTCACGCTGCCAAAGTTCCGCCCCACCAGCCCCCGCGGCCCGCGCGGGATCCTGCGCCCGAACACCGGGCCACAGCTGCCCAAGGGCATGACCAGGGCCCAGTTCGAAGCCGCCATCGAGAAGTGCGGTGGCGGGAGCTTCGCCAAACGACGCTTCTTCGGCGCCAGCGCTCGCCTGCGGAACCCCCTCTATCGAAAGCGCCTGTCCAGGTTCGCCAGCTGCATGCGCAAGAACGGCGTCCAGCTTCCCGAACCGAACACCTCGGGCACCGGTCCCATCTTCGACACCAGAGGCATCGACGCCACCAGCGCCAAGTTCAGAGCCGTTCAGCGCAAGTGCGCCACCGAACTGCGCCCCCAGCCCGGGAGCGCCGCCGGCTAGCCCTTGGCGTCGGGGATCGCCGCCGAGCTCTTCCTGCCCGGCACCGCCGGCGCGGGCAGGCCGCCGGCGCGGGCGATCAGCTGTTCCCACTGGGCCATGCTCAACCCGCCCACCACGCTGGCGGAGGCCGCCCCGGCGGCGGCCTTCGCGGCCGCGGCCCTCGCGCCGCGCCCCGTTGCGCCGTGCGGGTGAAGCGCCAACACGTGAGTGCGGGCGGCGGGGGAGGGGGAGAAAACGATCTCGATGTAGCCGCCGTGGTCCGCCCGGGCGTGGGAGGTGGGGGCACCCGGGTAGCGCATCAGGCTCACGATCTGCGCGGGAAAGTACTTCCCCTGGAGGGTCAGCAGCGTGCGAATGGTGGTGTCGGTGATGCTGCCCGCGCCCTGATGGCCGGCGATCGGCACCCCGTTGATCGCCACGATCGCCGCCCCGTCCCCCGCGTGCCCGGGCTGCACGTAGCCGCTGGAGTCATACGCCGAGCCGCCGCACGCCAGGGTCCCCACGCTCGGCTTCAGGCCGCTGCGCGAGAGGAACGCCAGCGCCGCCAGCACCCGCTCGTCGATCTTCCCCGCTGCCACTTCCTGGCGCGAGCACCCGCTCATGGCGATGCCCGGGTCGGCGAGCACCTGGCGCTCGAGCTGGCTCTTTGACAGCAGGAACACGTCCCCGGCGGTGGCTCCCACGAGGTTCGGGTCGCCCTTGACCCCCTGGGGGTGCAGGGCGCTGCCCAGCTGGCTCCAGTTCGCGAGGATCGCCCGCGGGTCGATCGTTGAGGGGTCTCCCAGCGGCTTGATCGCGAAGCGCAGGTGCCCGTCCCGGTCTCCCGGCGGAACATCCACGCGGCCGAGCACGGTGCCCTGGGGCACCACGGTGCCGCCGCGCAGCTCCACCAGGCCGTCGCCCGGTCCGCCGCCGGCGGCCTTCGCCGCGGCCTGCGCATCGGGGTTGCCCGGGTGGGCGAACACCCGCACCTTGCCCGTGCTCACCCCCGCCACGGGGCTTCCCCCGGCGTGTCCGGCGCCCCTCCTGCCGGCGCCCGCCACCGCTGCCGCGTCCCCCGCGGCCTGCGCCCGGCTGGGCCGGTAACCCTTGGCCAGGCTGCCGAGGTCCGCGTAGGTGAACGTGTCGCCGTAGAGGTCCCGCAGCACCACGTATCGTCCGAGCTCCCGGCTGTGCCCGAGCTTGACGATCGTGCCGTCCTGCACCGCCACCACCCTGGCGTGGGGTTCGCTGGCGATGTCCACGTACCGCGCCCGCTCCCCGCCTCCCAATCCCGCCGCCGCGGCCGCCGGCGAGGGCGCCTTCGCGCCGCTGGCCAGTGGACCCTGGCCGGCCTGGCTCTGCGCCTCAGTCTGGGCGGCGCTCGCGGTGGCGCTCGTGTGGGTGGGTAGCGGCGCGGGAGCGCCCCAGGAGATGCGCCTGCCGGTCACCGGCGGCCGGTCGTCCACGAGCCCCGTGAGGGTGGCGATCACCTGGTTTGGGTAGGCGGCGATCAGCTTCGCCCGCAGCAGCACCGAGCTCAAATACGCTTCGGAGTGGTTGTACGCGAGGATCGCCTGGTCGAGGTTCTGGGCGGCGCCCGCCGCGTTGAGGTAGCGGGCCGCCGCGAAGATCGCGTCCACCGGGTTGTAGGGGTCCGCATAGCCGGCGTTCAGGGCGTCCACCCCGTATTCCAGCCATGTCTGGGGCATGAACTGCATCCACCCCTCCGCTCCCGCGCTCGACACCGACAGGTCGGTGCCGTAGTCGGTCTCCACTTCGTTGATCGCCGCGAGGATCTGCCAGGGCACGTCGTACTGGGCCGCCGCCGCCTGGTAGATGGGCAGCAGGAAGAGGGGGATGCGGTAGAAGTCCAGCGCCTGGGTCGAGGCCGCGGAACCGCGCAGCGCCGCCGCCAGCGCGCCCGCCTGACCGGCCACCACCTGGGGGGGCAGCGCCACGTTGCCCTTGCCGCCCGCCTTCGCCGCGGCGCCTTCGCCGGCCTTTTCCCGTTCACTCGAGCCGCCCGTCCCTTCGCCGGCGCCCTCGCCGGCCTTCCCCGAGGTTCCGCCCGTGCTCGCGCCCTGGCGGCGTTTGGCGAGCACCCTCGGCGCTTCCCGGGCGCTCCCGGCGGGCGCGGCGCTCCCGCTCGGGCCGGGGCTGGGGGTGGCGGTGGTGGTGGGCCCGGGCGTGGGGACGGGCGCGCTGGGCGCACTCGCCGGCGCCGGTGTGGTGGTGGTGCTGGTGGTGGTACTCGGCTGGGTGGTGCTGGCCGGCGGTTCGGCCGGCGGTTCGGGAGTCGTCGAGGTGGTGGTTTCGGTGGGCGGAGGCGCGCTTTCGCTCGTGGAGGTCGTTTCCGTGGGTGCTTCCGCGGCCGCCGCTCCCACGGGGCCGCCGAGGCCCGCCACCGAGAGCCCGCCGCCGGCCACCGCCGTTATGAGCGCCCGCCAGAGCAGACCGCGAGATACCGCGCGGTGGGTGTCCGCGCGCTCCTGACCGCTCATCGGCGGCCGCCTCGCGGGCTCGTCTTCGATCGGTTCCCTCGACTCATGATGGGTGGGGTGGCGCCGTGTCCACCCACGTCGCGGGGGCACGCCACCGGTGATTCATATCGGCAGACAATCATCAAGCGGTAAAGGAATCGTAATCATCGCTGGCCACCACGGGAACATCCGTTCGCGCGGCCCACACGCCCGAGCACCGTAGCGGGATGGGAGGCGGAACGTCGCACAGCGCTCTATTCTTGGTGCCCGCGGGTTTAGGGTTCATCACGTGAAGGCGCCGGCGCCGCCGGCGTGAGATGGGAAACGAGGAGAGGACCGCATGCTCAAGCCAGGAATCGCCGCCACCTTGCTCGCCTGCTGCCTGGCGCTCGGCCTCGCGCCGCTCGCCCAGGCCGACGAGACCTTCAAGATCACCGAAGCGGGTTTCTCGCCCAACCTCACGGGCGTGCCCACGAACGCCTTCGGCAAGGGCGAAATCGGCACCACCACCGGCGCCATCCCCTCCCCCATCACCCACGTCAACGTGTTCGGCCCCGCCGGCACCACCCTCGACCTCGAAGGCACCGGCACCTGCAACGCCGAAGAACTCAAGAACATCGGCCCCGAAGCCTGTCCCGCGGACTCCAAGGCGGGCTTCGGCGGCGGCGAAGGCACCTACGAAATCGCCCACGAAGTGGTCAACGAGCCATACACCCTGGACTTCTTCCTGGGCAACAACAAGCCGGGCCACATCGAAGTGCTGATCTACCTGAAGGGCTCCTCGCCGGTGTCCATCGAACTGGTGTTCACCGCCAACGTGGTCACCGGCCCCAAGCCCTACGGCCTCGGCTTCAGCCTCAACGTGCCGCTCATCAAAGTGCTCCCCGAAGCCTCCGACGCCTCCGCCAAGACCGCCTTCCTGACCCTGGGCGCCAAAAACGTGGCCTACTACAAGAAGGTCCACGGCAGGAAGACCCTCGAGCACGTCCGGGGCATCGTCACGCCCAAGACCTGCCCCAGGGGCGGCTGGCCGGTCGAGACCCAGCTCACCTTCGAGGACGGCTCCACCGTCACCGCCAAGCGCTCGGTTCCCTGCCGTAAGAAATAGTCGTGGTCGAATCGCACGTCCCGCGTCGCGCGCTGGCGCACGATCGCGCTCGGCGGCGCTGGCGTGAACACGGGCCCGGTGGCGGGCACCGGCGTTGGCTCGGCCGCGGGAGCGGGCGCCGGCTCGCGGCGCTGGGCATCTGCCTGACGGCGTGCTCGCTTGTGTGGGCCCGGGGGGCGCGCGCCGAAGAGCCGACCCTGAGCCTCACGCCCTCGGTGGCCCCCGACCGGCTGGGCGCGAGCGCCGCCTTCACGCTGAACCTCCGGTTCGGCGGCGGCGAAGAAGGCGTGCCCCCGCCCCTGCGCCAGGTGGCCGTGCGG
>DATJVV010000068.1:0-5210 GCA_035501635.1 Solirubrobacteraceae bacterium
CGATCGAGAGCGAGAAGTCCTCGGCGGCGGGCTGGAGCTCGGCGAGCGCGGCGGTGAGGACCTCCTCGACGGACATCCAGGCACGGTGGGGCTCGGCGACTCCGGCCTCCAGGCGGGACTGGTCGAGGAGGTTCTCCACCAGGCGGGACAGACGACGGGTCTCCTGCTCGATCACCGAGGCGAGCTCCTCGCGCTCGGCCTGGGAGAGGCTCGGCAGGGCCACGGCCTCGCCGGCGGCGGCGATGGCGGTGAGGGGCGAGCGCAGATCGTGGGAGACGGCGCGCAGGACGGCGGTCTTGACGACGTCGGCGCGGCGCAGGGATGCCGTCTCCACGACCTCGCCGAGCAGGGCCTCGCGCTCGAGGGCGGCGCTGAGCAGGGCCTCCAGGGCGGGCACCATGCGCTCCTGCAGGCGTCGCAGGCTCGCCTCGGGGGTGTCGGCGCCCACCAGGAGGGTGCCCAGGCGGCGGGTGCCTTCGCGCAGGGGAAAGGCCACGGTGCGCTCGTCGCCCTCCAGGGCGTCCATGTCGATGGCGGCGGAGTGCAGTCCCAGCACCTGGGAGAGGCGGGCGGCGGCGGTGGGAAGGGCCATGGCGAGGCTCTCGCCGCGCAGCAGCAACCGGGCCATCTCGGCCGCGAGGTCGGCCTCCCGGCGGCGCTCGTCGGCCTCGCGGGCGCGGGCGCGGGTGACCTCGGCGATGGAGCTGGCGAGGGCGGCGGTGACGAGGAAGGCGACGAGGGCCACCCAGTTGTTGGGGTCCTTGATCGTGAAGCGGCCCACGGGGGGCAGGTGGAAGAAGTTGAAGGCGGCGGCGCTGAGCACCGCGGTGAGCACGCCCAGCCAGGCGCCCCACACGACGGACACGGCGAGCACCGCCAGCAGGTACACCACTCCCAGGGACACCGCGGGGGCGATGTGCTTGAGGGGGTAGAGCAGCAGGGTGCACAGTGCCACGGATCCCACCGCGGCCAGCACGCCGAGCCGCCGGGGGGGCGGCTCGGTGGCCAGCAGGAACCCGAACGGGCGCATGGTGGCCTCAGCGTAGTCGTCCGAGCGGTCCGCGGGGCCTCAAGGCGGGCGGGAGGTGGGCCGAGAACAACCCTGTGAGTGTCAGCATGAGCACCATGAGGGTTCTCGCACGCCGCCGGCCGGCGGCGGGGAGGTGGCTTGTGATGGCCTCGCCGGCGCTCTGCCTCTGGGCCCTCGCGGCGGTGCCGGCGCAGGGATCGCTCTCGCCGGCGAGCTACCGGGTGAGTGCTCTGTGCTCGGCGCCCGCAGCCGGTCACGGGGAGTGCATGGGGCTGCGACTGGTGGCGCGGCGACCCGGCGCGCGGCCGGGCGCGCGCTCGACGTCGCCGAGCCCGGGCGTGGAAAGGATCGAAGAAACCGAACCGCCGGAAGGGAGCCTGGCGCCTCGGGAACTGCTCGACGCCTACGGCCTGGCGAGCGCACCGGCGCCGGCGAGCCAGCAGACGCTGGCGGTGATCGACGCATACGACGACCCCACGGCGGAACACGATCTGCGGGTGTTCGACGAACGGTATGGCCTGCCGGCGTGCACGAGCGCGAACATGTGCTTCACCAAGGTGAAGATGGGATCACCGGCCAAGAACGCGGGCTGGGCGCAGGAGATCGCCACCGATGTGGAGGTGGCCCACGGGACCTGCTCCAGCTGCGGGATCCTGCTGGTGGAGGCGCGCTCCAACAGCTTCGCGGCGCTGGAAGAAGCGGCGCGGGAGGCAGAGCGGCGGGGGGCGGAGGAGATCTCGAACTCCTGGGGTGGCCCCGAGGAAGGGGCGACGCTCGAGGAAGAGAGGAGCGGGCCCTTCGACCACCCCGGCACGGTGATCACGGCCTCGGCGGGAGACACGGGATATCTCAGCTGGGACGCTGAAGAAGCCGGGGAAGTGGGGGCGGTGGACTTCCCGGCGTCCTCGCCTCATGTGGTGGCGGTGGGAGGCACACGCCTGAACGTGGGCCCGGGGGGCACGTGGAGCGGGGAGAGCGTGTGGAACGGGGATGGGGCCGGCGGCGGGGGCTGCAGCGCGATGTTCGCGGCGGCACCCTGGCAGCAGGCGGTGGCGGGCTTCGAAGGGGTCGGTTGCGGAACGGCGCGAGCGGTGGCGGACGTGGCCGCGGACGCGGACCCCTACACGGGGGTGGCGGTCTATGACTCCACGCCGGTGCGGGAAGGGGGCGTGGAAACAGTGGGCTGGTGGACGATGGGGGGCACGAGCGTGGCCGCGCCGTTCATCGCCGCCACCTTCGCGCTGGCGGGAGGGGCGGGCGGCGTGGAATACCCGGCGCAGACCCTCTACGAGGGCTTCGCGGCCCACCCGGGATCGCTGCACGACGTGACGGTGGGCTCCAACGGGAGCTGCCCGAACGGGTTCGACGAAGAAACCGGTCTCTCGGAGTGTTCGCTGCAGGAAGAGGCGGTGGCGTGTGCGGCCCGGGGGATCTGCGAGGCGGGCCCCGGCTATGACGGGCCCAGTGGCGTGGGTACGCCAGAGGGGCTCGGGGCCTTCCAGGGGCCCGGCGGCTCACAGGGGTCTGTGGGCGCGGAAGGGCTGAACGGCTCGGGAGCGAGCGAGAACGTGGCGGACAACCCGGGGGCTGGAGCGGCGGGCGAGGAAGGCACCGGGGCGGGGAGCGGCGAAGGAAGGCCTGGGAGCGTGGGTGGGGGCGCGACGAGCAAGGCCGGTGGCTCGGGGGGCGGTACGGGAGGACCGGGAGCGGGGCGGCTGCTCGCGGGCCCTGCGCTAACGCGTGCGGCGAGTGCGGCGCTGGCGGGTAACCATGCGACGACGAGAGTGAGAGGCCTGGCCTTCACCTTCGTGACCAGCGGTGGGGTGCGGGTGAAGGTGACGCTCGCCCGGCGGGTGCTCGTGCACGGGAAAGAGCGGTGGGTGGGGTTGCCGTGCACGCTCAGGGTGGCGGCGGTGAAGGGGAGGAACAGTGCCCGGCTGAAGCTGGCGCGAGGGCTTGGGACGGGTTTCTACAGGCTCACGCTCACGCCGGCGCGGGGGGCGGGGCGCTCGCTGGTGTTCCACGTGCGCTGAGACGGAGCCCGGACCGGTTCTAGGAGCCGCGGGGTAGGCGGCGATAGCGGTCCTTGACCTGGCCGGCGATGTGCTCGCCCAGGGGGGTGAGGCTCCAGGCGTTGGGGGCTCCGCGAGAGGTGCCCTCGCCGACGTTGGCGATCACGCCGGCGCGTTCGAGACGGTTGAGGAGCTTGGAGATCTGACCCTGGTCGACGATGTCGGCGCGCTCTGCCACCTCGCGGTTGCTCGCTCCGGGGTACTGGGCGATGGCGTTCAGGACGCGGACGGTGCGGTAGGTGAGGCGCAGGCCGTGGTCGTCGAAGCTCGATGGCGTGACGGTGCGTCCCCCTTTCTCCTCCCAGGGGGGCGCGGGGGCGGGGCGGCGGAGCTCGCGCTGGGCGGCGGTGGGCCCGAGGTAGGGAAGCACGATGAGGCTCATCAACGAGCCGAAGAGCTCGATGGCGGGGCGCTCGTCGGGCGGGTCGGCCTCCTGGGCGAAGAGGCGGGACTGGATCACCGCGAGCACCGCTCCCACGACGCCTTCGGCCGCGATGGGCGGTGGCTGGGAGCGGCGGGCGGCGCGTTCGAAGCGCCCGCGGTCGATCACGTCGCGCAGGCGTTCCTGAAGCTCCACGCGGCGGGCGAGCAGCTCGGGTGAGGCGCCCAGGGAGTGGACCACCAGCAGGCGCCCCAGGGCGGGCTCGTCGTCGAGGAAGCGCAGTCCTTCCGCGAGGGCTCCCCGGATGCCGTCACGCCAGCGGCGCTCGCTCTCGTAGGCGGGGATCATGCGCGCGGCGCAGCGTTCGAGGCCGAGCTCGAATGCCGCCACCAGGCAGTCGGTGCGGTCGGTGAAGAGCTCGTAGAACACTCGCCGGGAGACGCCCGCCCGGGAGAGGGTGTCGGCGAGGCTGGCGCCGGCGATCCCACGGTCGGCCACGAGGGCGGCCATGGCCTCCAGGATCTTTGTTCGCTGGACGTCCTCCAACGCGGCTCCTTCTTTGCGGCCGCGCGAGAACGGTACCTCTCCGTCTATCCCCCAGCCACCGTTTATACCCTTTGATCTCTCCTGTGAGCTTGAGAGTAACATTAGTGGGCATCTTCTTGATGTCCAGGGGTCGAGGGGAGTGCAAGAGCGCCTGCACGAGGGTGCGATCGCTTGTGTTGGACTGGCCATGGAGCTAGCTTGCGGCGTCCATGACCAGACCCGGGAACTCCAGCTGTCAACGCCCAGATAGCCTGCGTTCGCGCGGATTTGACGCGGGCGCCGCGACGGCGCCCGCGGAAGGAGTGCGACGCCGATGTTTGCTCGGCGGGGCACTCGTGCTGCTGTCCATGCTCGCGGCGCTCGCTGTCGCGCTCGCGCTCACGGCGGGGCAGACGGCGGTGGGGTCCACGAGCGACAGCCTCGAAGGCCGCATCGCGGCCTCCCAGGCCCGGGAAGGGGAGCTGAACGCGGGCATCGGTGCGGACACCAGCCGCATCGAGGGCTTCCAGGGGAGCATCGACGACCTGCGGAGCCGGCTGAGATCGCTGCAAAGAAGCCTTGCGGTGGAGCGGGGTCTGCTCGAGAGCCTGCGCTCGCGGCTGAAGGCGGCGCGGGGGAAGCTGGCGGAACTGCGGGTGCAGCTGGCACGCGACCGCGGGGTGCTGGTGGCCCAGGTGGTGGCCGCCTACGAGTCCCCGCCGCCTGACATCGTCACGGTGATCCTGCAGGCGCACGGCTTCTCGGACCTGATCGAGCGCCTGGACGACCTGCGGGCGATCTCCCGGGAGAACGCGGCCGCCACGGTTCACGTGAGCCAGGAGCAGAAGCTCGTGAGCGCCCAGGCCCAGCGACTGGCCGCCCTGGAGGCGAGCCACGCGCGGGAGACCAGCGCGGTGCTGGTGCAGCGCGACGAGGTGGCGCAGCTGCACCTGGCGCTGGTGAACCGCCAGCTGGCGTACATGCGCGCGCGAGACGTCAAGAACGCCGAGCTGGGGTCGCTGCGCTCACACAAACAGTCGCTGGAACACGAGCTCGCAAGCGTGCAGACCAGGGAACTGGAGGCGGCGGGCAACGCGTATGCGTACACCGGGCCCACCACCGGCTTCCCCGGAAGCCCGGAGGGGGACTACGGCTTCTTCCCGGCTCCCGGCACCAACTACACGGTGGGCGAGGAGCCCAC